>CAYTUH010000274.1:0-4327 GCA_964441165.1 uncultured Syntrophaceae bacterium | reverse complement strand
CACTACATGATGCCGGGAGAAAAGACATCGTAGACCAGAAGGTCCTCCGCCACGTCGAATATTCTGTGCGTCGTGTTCCGGGGTACGCGCACGACCCTTTCCTTACGGAGCACCAGGTCGCCGATCCCGTCGATCCACATGGTCCCTCGTCCCTCCAGGATGAAGAGAATGTCTTCGCTCCCCTCGTGGACATGATCGGGCACCTCGACGCCGGCGGGAATCCTGACCATGATGATGGAGGGACTCTCGCTGCCGAACTCCGCGCTGGTGATCATCCGTCGTATCGAAACGCCCTCGACGGTGGGATGGGGCTCCCAGGGCAGTGTTTCCGTATCATAGATTACTTCCATGGTGCACTCCTTCAGACATCCAATTTATTGACAGTAACAGCAGTGTTTCATGTACGCGGTCAATTGTCAATCATCGCGTCGGGATATGACGGAACGGGCGCAGTCCATCGTCATCTTTTCCGTATCCTTTAAAGAAAGCCCCTATTCACCCGGCTGTGCATCGACAGCCTCGCCCGCATTGGTATACATCTCCAATGAGCAGTATGTTCGAAACCCCAGCTTTTCATAGAAGGGGAAACCGGCGGCGGTACTGTGAAGAATCGCCACATGCTGTCCCGCGTCACGCAGCCATGCGAACCCCGCGGCCATGACGGCGGCACCGATTCCCCTGCCGCGCAGGGCATCCACCGTTGCGATGTTGTACACCCCTCCCACACCGGCGGCGATAAAAAAGGAGCCGCAGGCGACGGGCAGACCGTCGGAATAGGCGATCAACTGCCGCAGCACCTGATTGCCTTCACTCTGCAGGGCGAAATTCGGACCGGCAAAGGTCTCCACCGCGGAGGGCGGCCACTCGAAGACACCGGTAAAGACGGCAGACCAGTCGGCCTGTTCTTCCGCCGTGAGGGCCTGACGAATATCAAGACCCGTCGGCACGACGGACTCCGACAGCATGGAAAGGTCCATGGCCATGCAGGGCGGCTCGCCCGCTTTGATCAAACCATGATTTGCCAGGTGCACACCCATGTCGGCCGGTTCCGTCGACGGGCCGGTCCACCAGAGCATGGGGAGATCGCGCTCCCGGAACGGCGCCAGAACCTCGTCTATCTGGGCATCGATACGGTCCCGATCCAGTCGCGGGCGCAACACCGTGTTGCACGGGGGGAAGGGGACGCCGGTGAGGAAGCGTATCCACTCCTCCCGCCGTTCATAGGTCGCGCCGGGACAGCGGGTTCCCAGAGAGTCCATGAGTTCAAAGAGATTCTCTTCAATCGCCCTGATCACCGCCGATTCATCTCGCACATCCGGAATGGTCATTATGCAACTCCTTTTATCAGGTGAATTGGGAACAACAGATTCTCATGGATTCATTGTGGTCTGAAATCTTGTAACCCCCCGCCGAATCGTATACATCAACAACCATGTTTCATGCATTTTTGTCAACAACTTATTGAGGAATAACGGCACAGTAATGGAACCGTTCCTTAACAACACCGTTCCAACGCGGCGCAGAAAAGACAGCGTTTCCATGTTCCCTCTCCCCGTCCCCTCTTTCCACGCTCCCGCTTCACACAACTCACATGAATTCTTGAACTATGCCCTCCCCTCTGGTAAAGTGGGTGCACTTTTGTAATCAATCCCCTGAAAGACATAGCGCCTTCCTTTTGAAGGCTCTTTTTAGGCGCATTGTAGTTTCCCCTTTATTTGATGGTCCGGTACCGGGGACCCTTGTCTCTGGCAGGCAGCGCCGGTCTTCTCTGTGCAATTGACAGTGATCATTATCGGCTGACGGGTCCCGGCAGCGGAATAGTATACCCTGGACCGGAATGGATGAAACAGCTTACGTCGCAAGGAGGAACCATGAAGACACTGTCGGTGCCGTCGCGGCGCTGGTACGAAAACAGGGAGCGGCTGCTCACTTTTCCCGACCGGTGGGAGGTCGACAATCTCACTTCTCCCGGATTCGACAAGCCCGGCCTGACGGCGGAGGAAATCAAAGGGAAAATCGACCATCCCATTGACGGTCCTTCCCTTGGAGAACTGGCACGGGGAAAACAGCAGGCCGTGATCGTCTTTGACGACATGACGCGCCCCACGCCGGTAAAGGATATCGTCCCCCACATCCTCGACGCCCTCCACGGGGCGGGTATGAAAAGGGACCAGATCCGGTTTATCTGGGCGCTGGGAAGCCACGGGACCTTCGATATGATGAACGCCCGCAAAAAACTGGGCGACGAGGTCGTGGAACACTATGCCGTCTATAATCATGACGCCTTCCAGAACACGGTGTCGGCGGGACGCACCCCCACGGGCGTCGATCTCTGGTTCAACGGCGAATTCATGAACTGCGATCTCAAGATCTGCATTGGGTTCATCACGGCCCACGTGCACGTGGGATTCAGTGGCGGAGCGAAAATCGTCATGCCCGGCGTTGCCGGAATCGAAACGATCAACCAGTTTCACAATCAGATGTATCGAGACCCGTCCCGCACGGGCCTGGGGAAGTTCGACAACAACATCATGCGGGCCGAATGCGACGCCGCAGGAGACCTTGCGGGTCTTGATTTTAAGGTGGATTGCCTGATAAACCGGCGCGGAGAAATCACCAATCTCTACGCGGGATCATTCCGCGCCACCCATGCCGCCGGGGCGGAAGCGGGAAAGGTCCATTACGGAATTCCCCACGCCGCGGGGTACGACATCGCCGTCTGCAACGCCTATGGGCGGGTGAACGAAGCGGCCATCGCCCTGGCCCTGTCGTTGACGGTACTGAAACCGGGGTCCGTTGCCACGGGGGTGCTCATCGCCGATTCACCGGAGGGTCAGGTGCCCCACTATGTCATGCGCTCCTGGGGAACGACCCGTGGCGGGCGGCACTATAGCGCCCGCGGTCCGGGGTTCATCCCGCTCTTCATGAAAAAGCTTCTCGTCCTCACGCCCTATCCGGATCGGACGATGCTCGACATGGCCTGCCACTGCGACGACGCGGTGATGGTCAAAACCTGGGACGATGCCCTGGCGATCCTCGAAAAGGACTTTCCCGGCCCTGCCCGGGTGGCCGTTATTCAGGACGCAACGGTCCAGTACATGAAACCGTCGGTCTGATTTTTCAAACCGCCCGGTTCAAGGTCGCCGCCGCATACTTCGACGAAGCGCACCGGAGGATCTCCTTCGGGCCCGTCACGATAGGGGATACCGGCAGCAGGGCTTCGCGGTCAGTCAGGATCGCCGGATCGATACGACCTCTTGTGAGGGTAACGGTCATGAGGGCCGACACGGTACCGCCCGCCTGGAAAGATCCCTCCCCAAACCCGGTGCTCCGACCCGCCTCCATACGGTCCTTCCCGATTTTTACCACTCCGTTGAACGGTCGTACCTGCCATAAATGCTGGAGAAGCGATTATCAGGGAAAACTCCCCCGACCCGCGGGACAGGGCAATTTTCCCGACCTTTCTGCAAGGATTTTTTTAGGTCAGGGAAGATTTTTGTGATATTGAATGGTTATTCCATCCCATCTCCATCATATTTACCAAAAGGAGGTTCATCATGTTCTACGAGGAGAAATGTACGCTCTGCGGAGACTGCCTGACCATGTGTCCCTATCTTGCCTATTCCGAGGAACAGGCCAGGGAAGAATTCAAAAAATTGATCGAGGGGTTGCCCACACCCGTGACGGCCCAGTGCATCACCTGCGCCGCCTGCAACATGTTCTGTCCCGAGGGGGCCAATCCTTTCGACCTGATAAACGACCGGCAGGAGGAGACGGGCACCTTCAAGGTCAAGGAACAATCGCTGGCCATGATGGGCATGGCGCCGCAGCTTCCTTCCCAGGTAATCCCCGGCACGGACGGAAAACCGGCCATGAACCTCTGCTCCGTCGGTGATTTTATTCCCGGTGTGGTGGACGGGCAGCTTTTCGACGGTCTCACCATGATCAAGGGGGGTGATTATTTCTGCTATGTGGGCTGGATTCATGTGGGACGGCCCAGCATGGTGAGGGAACACGCACAGCAGTACGTGGACAACCTGGCGGCGGCGGGGGCCCGGGAAATCATCTGCTATCACGACGACTGCTACGTGGTCCTGGCCAACAAGGTCAAGGATTTCGGCATCGAGGTCCCCTTCAAGGCCACCCACATCATCGAATACCTGCGGGACTACGTCCGGGACCACGCTGACCGGGTAACCAAACTGAACATGAAGGTTGCCTACCAGCAGCCCTGTGCCTCACGCTATACCTTTGAGAAGGACGCGATCCTGGATGAACTCTTCGACCTCATCGGCGTCACCCAGGTGGAGCGGAAATACGACAGGAT
>CAYTUH010000273.1:0-4367 GCA_964441165.1 uncultured Syntrophaceae bacterium | reverse complement strand
GATGTTATTGACTCCCTTCCCGATTTTTGGTAGCGTGCCTCCTTACATAAATTGAGGGGGACCCCCCCTATTCTGTTTCCCCCTGGGGAGGGGAAATGTTAATGCTGTTATGAACACGCTCTTAACAGAGAAAAATCGTGCGGTGCGCCGGTCGGTGAGATCATTCTGCGAGAGGGAACTCGCACCCATCGCCGCGGCCATCGATCAGGAGGCCCGCTTCCCCTGGGAAGTGGTGGAAATGATGGGCAAGCTCGGCTACTTCGGCATACAGGTGCCGAAGGAACTGGGCGGGGCGGGCCTTGATTCGCTCAGCTACGCCGTCACCATCGAGGAGATTTCCCGGGCCTCCGGCGCCATGGGTCTCTGCGTCACCGTTCATAACAGCGTGGCCGTCTATCCGATCCTGACCTTCGGCACGGAGGAGCAGAAAAAACGCTTCATACCGCCCCTCGCACGGGGTGAAAAAATCGGTGCCTTCTGCCTGACGGAACCGAACGCCGGCTCCGACGCATCGGCGGTCGAAGCGACGGCCATTCGAAGAGACAACACCTATCTGGTCAACGCCAACAAGGTTTTTGTCACCAACGGCGGCGTGGCCGATACATGCCTTATTTTCGCCAGGACAAATCCCGAGGCGGGTCGCCGCGGCATCAGCGTCATCATCGCGGAACGAGGCGTTCCCGGGTTCGTCGTGGGTGACGTGGAAGACCTCTGCGGCGTCCGTGCAAATCCCGTCAGCTCCATCCGCCTCTATGACTGCAGCGTCCCCGCAGACAACCTGCTGGGGAAGGAAGGCATGGGGCTCCAGATCGGCCTGGTGGCGCTCGATACGGGAAGAATGGGCATCGCGGCGCAGGCCGTGGGAATCGCTCAGGCGTCGCTGGAGGAATCGGTGCGATACGCCAATCAGCGGCGGCAGTTCGGTGTTCCCATTGCACGGCACCAGTCGATTCAGGCGATGATTGCCGATATGGCCACACAGGTCGACGCGGCACGACTCATGGTCTACCGGGCGGCACTTCTGAGGGATCAGGGCGTCCCCTTTTCACAGGCGTCGGCAATGGCCAAGCTCTATGCATCGGAAGCATCAAGCACCGTCACGGACATGGCCGTGCAAATACACGGCGGGTACGGCTACTCGAAATCCTATGCCGTGGAGCGTTACTACCGCGATGCCAGGGTTACCCGCATCTATGAGGGAACCTCGGAAATTCACCAGATGGTCATCGCCAGGGGTGTGCTCAGTGAATACCGTTAGTCACAGCATGCTCCACCATTCCAGTCGGACGTCAAGAATGACGGAAAGAATTGCCGACAACTGATATCGCAGATTCAGGGCATAGAGGAAAGAGGTCATGGCATTTCACATAATCGTCTGCATCAAGTCGGTCATCACCCGGGCACCCGTCGACGGGATCCTGCGCAACGCCGATACGGCGGAACTGAATCCCTTTGACCGGATCGCCCTGGAAAGGGCGCTGGCCCTGGCGACGGAGAAGAAGGGGACCGTAACGGCCCTCTCCATGGGACCGCGGTCCTGTTCCTTCGTGCTTTTCGAAGCCATGGCCATGGGGGCACACCGGGGAGTCCTGCTCAGCGACCCGCGCTGTGCCGATTCCGATACGCTGGCGACCTCCACGGCCCTTGCCGCAGCGATAGAAAAACTCGCGCCCTGTGACCTTGTTCTGTTCGGTGCCAGGACCGCTGACAGCGATACCGGTCAGGTGGGCCCCCAGACGGCAGTCTCACTGAACATTCCCCTAATAACGGGGATCATGTCTCTGGAGTGGAAAAAGAAAAAACTCCTCGTGGAACGGAAAGTTGACGAATTCCGTGAAACCTTCGAGCTGTCTCTCCCCGCGGCACTCACCGTCCATCCCGCCGCAGCGATTCCCCGCGACATCCTCCTTGGTGGGATAGAGGATGCCTTTGCCGGTGGAAATATCGAGGTGATGACCCTTGCTGATCTCTCGATTGATCCCGGAAAGGTGGGAAGCAGCGGGTCCCCCACGAAGGTGGTATCCATGAAGAAGGTGTCCCGGGAACGGCGCTGCGAATTCATCGAAGGGACGACGGAAGACCAGGCAGATACAGTGGTAACGAGACTGAAAGAATCGGGGTTGCTCGGGTGATCGGCGTAATAGAATGACGGCAAAAAAAGAGATACGAGAAATCTGGGTCTATCTGGACAGGCGAAACGAGCGGCTCTTCGAGCAGAGCCTGAAGGTACTGGCAAAGGCCCGCACCCTGGCCGGGACGGTATCGGCGCAATCCGCGGCAATTATGATGGCCTCCCCTGCAGACGGGGAGGCGGACGGCTCTGCCCCGGCAGGCATCTCCTCCGACGAAGCGGCAGAACGGTCACGTTCTCACGGTGCAGACATGGTCTGCATCTTCGAACATCCCGCCCTGGAAGACCCCCGGGCGGATCTGTATGCCACCATTCTCTCCGAGGCCGTCGAATCCTCACAACCCCTGCTCGTTCTCTTCTCACTCACCGACTTCGGCCGTGAACTCGCAGCCCGCGCGGCCCGGCTCAGCAATGCCGGGCTCATCGCCGATTGCGTGGACATCATCGCCGTAGACGGCCGGTTTGTCGCCTCATGCCCCTCCTGGGGAGGTGAAATCCTGGCGGAGATCACCTATGCCGAAGGGTTTCATCATACCGGCTTCGCCACGGTGCAGCCCCAGAGCCTGCAGCCCGTCGATGCAAAGGGGACGCCGGGGACGGTCAGGAAAATTCCTGTTGAACACCCTGCAGGTCACGACGGGATAAAGCTCGTAGCACGGTCATATGAATCGGAAGAACGGAAGAAGCTGGAAGAAGCGGAAATCGTCATTGCGGGCGGTGCAGGCCTCGGATCACCCGACGGCTTCGCCCTGGTACGGGAACTCGCTGCCGCACTCGGCGGAGAAGTAGGTGCCACCCGTCCTCCCGTCCTTCAACACTGGACGAGGGAGGACCGCCTTATCGGACAGACGGGAAAGACCGTCCGGCCGAAACTGCTCCTCTCGGTGGGCACATCGGGGGCGGTGCAGTATACGGCGGGCATCATGGAATCGGGCACCATCATGGCCGTCAACCGCGACCCCGCCGCACCCATTTTTCAGGTGGCCGACATCGGCATCATTGCCGACGCGGGAACCTTCCTGCCCATTCTCACGACCCGAATAAAACAGGCAGTCATGCGCAATCTGGCAGACAGGCTTCACGAAAGCAGGGATGAAGGAGACCGGGGAATGTCGGGATTCGGCATGAAACTTCGAGGAATCCGGGAAGCCCATGGATGGACGATTGAATCACTGGCGCAGGCCACGGGACAAACACCCGAATATCTGGAACAATTCGAGAAGGATGAACTATCCCCCTCCGTCGCCTTTCTCCTGAGACTCTCCCGGGTGCTGGAGATCGACCCCGGCACCTTCCTCCTGGAAACCGAGAAGACCATGATAAAGGACATGCGGGCCCAGCAGTTCATGCAACGGACGCAGAACTATTCCTACCAGACCCTCACACCCGGCACGGAGAACGACCACCTCCGTTCGTTCATGGTCACCATCGATCCCAAACAGTACCATAAACCCGTCGCCTACAAGCATGAGGGGGAAGAATACATCTATGTCATGGAAGGCACCCTCGAACTCACCCTGGGTGGGAAGATTCACAAGCTCAAGACCCATGAATCGATACACTTCAATTCGGAAACACCCCACAAGCTGAAGAGCACTTCCGACGAGCCGACACGCTGCCTGGTGGTGTTATACACCCCCTGACGGACCGCTTCAGGGCGTCGTGCCCTTTTCCCGAAAAAAAGAGCGGGATGTCGAATGACCCCGCTCTCTTTGTTCTAATCTCTCCCGGAACATCATGACCCCGGTGGTCAATCTCAGGCTGTCACTATTTCCGGCCGCCCGATCCGCCGCTGCCACCGGAATCTCCGCCTCCTGAACCGCCGCCGCTTCCGGCACCACCGCCACTTCCCTGAGCACCGGAATCTTCGCCTCCCGGACCGCCGGCTGATCCGCCGCCGCTTTCCCCGGCACTTCCGCCACCGGAGCTGTCCGCTCCCTTGCCGGGACCCATTCCGCCCGATCCCGCTTCTCCGAGTGCCTCGGCGCGCTCACCCTGACCGATTCGTGCGGTATAATCCCGGGCAAGCCGGTCAGGCTCACGACTCAGGACATTGTTCATGAATCGTTCCCGCAGCAGGGCCATCTCCCGGATGGTGTACCGGCTTTGCAGCGACTGGGTCACCATGTCGGTCAGGTTCGCCGAGGAGACGCCGACGCGTGCCATGGAACGGGTGGTGGTGAAGACCTCTTCGGCCAGGAGGTCCACCTGCTGATGCACCTTGTCACGGGTCATC
>CAYTUH010000272.1:0-4367 GCA_964441165.1 uncultured Syntrophaceae bacterium | reverse complement strand
GCGGGGTCAAGGGGCACAATATAATTAAACAATTCCTTGCCGGGAAGCCCCGCCCTGTAGGCGGGGAGCTTCACTTCTTACGAGGTCATCAAGAAATATGCTTTTTTATCTCTCCCACGAGATAGAGTGATCCGGTAACGCAAATCAGGTCATTCCGACCGGCGATCTTCCGAGCTCGTGCAAGTGCCTCTCGAGAATCAGCGGCTGATTCAACGCAGTCGTGCAGGGTCTTCGCAAAGGCTTCGAAGCGGGCCGGTTTCACCGCCCGTTGTGCCTCCATGCCCGTGATGATTATCCTGTCAGCCAGCGGAGCAAGACGCTTCAGCATGGCGCGGTAATCTTTGTCGCCGAGCACTCCGAAAACCACAATCAGTTTATCGTAGGAAAAATCCTCCCGGAGTGACCTGCAGAGTGCAGATATGGCCGACGGATTATGGGCACCGTCGACGAGAACAGTCGGAAACGACCCGATACGTTCCATCCGTCCCTCCCACTGCACCGTCCGCAACCCTTCAGCAACATCATCGTCGCCAACAGAGAGGCACCGTTCGTTCAGAAGTTCCAGTGCGGCGAGGGCACAGCAGGCATTTTCATACTGATACCTGCCCACGAGGGGGAGAACAAGGTTCTTCCGCACGCTTGTTTTTCCATAATAGGAAAAATATCCCTTACCGGTGCCGCGGCACTTCATGTCTCTGCCGACCTGGTAGAACTGCGCATGCATCAGACGGCACCTTTCTGCAAGCACATCCCTTACTGACCGCTGACGGGCGGCAGTCACACAGACACCTCCCTCATGAATAATTGCAGCTTTTTCGCGGGCGATCGCCTCGAGCGTATGACCCAGATAATCACAATGTTCAAGGGATATGTTCGTCACAACGGCAATATCGGGCCGCGCCAGATTTGTGGCATCCAGCCGCCCCCCCATGCCGACTTCGAGGATGGCAATATCGACCTTTTGCAGTTTAAAGTAGAAAAAGGCGATTGCCGTGGAGAATTCAAAATAGGTAAGGTCGTCCCGAAGACTGCTCCGTATCCAATCGATGAGGCGGGCCAAGTCCCTCTCGGGGATCTTCTTCCCACCGACAGGGATGCGCTCCCTGAAATCAAACAGATGGGGAGAGGTGTAAAGGCCGACACGGTACCCCGCCTTCCTCAGGATTGAGGACAGCATTGCGGCGACAGAACCTTTACCGTTTGTACCGCCTATCAGAACGGTCCGGTATTTCAGATGGGGGTTATCATGCGCCGAAAGAAGCCGGGAGAGCGGGTCAAGCCCGAGTCGTATCCCCCTGTTCTCCAGCTGCGCTAGGTATGCACGTGAATCGTGGATGGTCATCAATCAATCTCTGTGCGGACAATTCCTTTTCGGGAATTACACGTCCGATAGGAAAAATTTTGTCGTAGTGTTAACACAGCCCGTGCAGCATGGCAACAGATTAGGCATGGCCCACATGAAGAGGAGCGGACAAAAAAAAGCCATGGAAAAGATCTGCAATTCTCCATGGCTCGAAGGATAAAAACAAGACAATGCCGACGGCTACTCAGGTGTTACCTTGAATACCTCATCACCGGGGCGAACGCGCTCGGGGACCTTTACACCGATGAAATCACCTTCGACGGCTTTTTCTATCTTTTCATTATTGATTTCCATCGACTCCAGTTCGTCTTCAAAATCGGTCGTGTGTCCCGTGAATTTAATGGTGTCACCAACATGCAGTTCGCCGGAGACGATTTTGATTGCCGCAACACTGGGTTTCGCGAAAAATTTGACTACCTCACCAACTTTTTCTTCCGCCATGACCTGTCCTCCTTGTTCCTGGCACTTGATTAATTGCTATATTCAGTAAAATACCTTTCAATACTTCCGTAACAGGTTGAATGATTATAGCTTTCACAGTGAAAAAATCAAGAACAAAAAAAGGGCATGGAGTGTCACCATGCCCTTTACATATTCATATACGTTCGTTATATCAAGTCTTCTTTTCCTTGGCTGCTGCAGTCTTGCCCTTCTGTTTCTTTTTCTTTGCCTCTTCGGGAATCAACTCGATGATCGACAAAGGTGCATTATCACCAACCCGGTAACCGGCCTTGATGATACGGGTGTATCCTCCTGCCCGTTCCTGATAGCGCACCGAGAGTTCTTCAAAGACACGGGCCGTCACTTCCCGGTCGCGTATATAGGAAAGTGCCTGTCTCCGCGCATGCAGACTGCCACGCTTCCCGAGGGTGATCATCTTCTCGGCAACACTTCGTAATTCCTTTGCCTTGGCGTCTGTCGTAACAATCTTGTCATGTTTCAGAAGGGAAGTTACCATATTCCTCAGCATCGCCTTCCTATGGCTTGAGGTTCTTCCTAACTTCCTTCCAGCCTTCCTGTGCCGCATTGTTCCACATTCCTTTCACAACAATGTTACTCTTCTGCCTCTTCTTCGCTGGTGGCAGGAGGAGTAAAGTCGATTTTCATGCCGAGACTCAGCCCCATCTCAGAAAGAATTTCCTTTATCTCGTTAAGGGACTTTCTCCCAAAGTTCTTCGTCTTTAACATTTCCGCTTCGGTCTTTTTCACCAGTTCCCCGATATGCTGTATACCGGCATTTTTCAGGCAATTGGCGGACCGTACGGACAGTTCCAGTTCTTCGACACTCTTGAAGAGGTTCTCGTTTAATTCTTCGCCTTCTTCGGTCTCATGCCGTTCCGATTCTTCCTCTACCTCGTCAAAGTTGATAAAGACATCGAGCTGCTCCTTCAATATCTTGGCGGCAAAGGCAATGACATCCTCGGGGTATACGCTTCCGTCGGTCCACACCTCAAGGATCAACCTGTCATAATCGGTAATCTGACCGACCCGCGCGTTCGTAACCGTATAGGTGACCTTCTTGATCGGCGAAAATATCGCATCGATGTTGATGGTCCCCTCAGGCTGATCAGGATCCTTCTCCTTGCTTGCGGGAACGTAGCCCTTTCCCAGCTTTACGATCATTTCAGCCTTCAACGCAGCATCCTCGGAAAGAGTCGCAATATAGTGATCGGGATTCAGCACCTCCACCGTTTCATCGGTGACGATATCTCCCGCCGTGACCGCTCCTTTTTTAGATGCGTCTATACGTACCGTTCTCGGCCCGTCTTGATGAAGCTTTAAGCGAACGCCCTTTAAATTCAAAATGATATCGGTTACATCTTCCTTGACACCCGGAATTGAGGAAAACTCATGCAAGACTCCCTCAAAACGCACAGAGGCAATCGCCGGGCCATAAATAGAAGAAAGGAGTACCCGTCGCAATGCATTACCCAAGGTAGTGCCGAATCCTTTTTCCAGGGGCTGGCAGTCGAACTCACCATAAAATTTGGTGTGGGTCTTTTCGTCCACTTCTATATGCTTCGGTTTAATAAGACTGCGCCAGTTTCTCTCCATGTTTACATTTCCTATTTTGTTACGTTGGTTTCGCAATTATTTTGAATAAAACTCAACGACCAACTGTTCCTGTATGGGCATCGTCAACTCTTCCCTGGTGGGAAGCGCCTTGACGGTACCAACGTAGTTGTCCTTATCCACCTCCAGCCACTGCGGAACCCCACGTCGGGCAACCGTTTCCACTGCGTCGAGTATACAGGCCACCTTTCTGCTCTTTTCCTTCACATTGATGGAATCCCCCACCTTGACGAGGTACGATGGAATGTTGACTTTCTTACCGTTTACCAGAAAAGGATTGTGCCGCACCAGTTGTCTCGCTTCGGTTCTGGAATTCGCGAATCCCATCCGATACACCATATTGTCCATTCGCCGCTCAAGCAGCAACAGGAGGTTGGTACCGGTCACCCCTTTTTGTCGATCGGCTTTTTCAAAATAACCCTGGAACTGCTTCTCCAGAAGACCGGCCATTCTTTTAAGCTTCTGTTTTTCTCGAAGCTGAACGCCGTAATCTGATTTCTTTTTTCTCAGCTGGCCATGCTCTCCGGGGGCGTATCCCCTTCTCTCAAAGGCGCATTTGTCGCTGTAGCATCTGTCGCCTTTCAAAAAAAGCTTTATACCTTCAGCCCGGCATAACCTGCATACTGATCCTCTGTATCGTGCCAAAATTATCCTCCATATCGCATTGATATCATGTGTGATTCAAAACACTCTTACACTCGTCGCCGTTTCGGCGGACGGCACCCGTTATGGGGAATGGGTGTCACATCTTTGATCAGGCTGATATTCAGACCAGCAGCCTGCAACGCCCTCAAAGCGGATTCGCGCCCCGAACCAGGACCCTTCACGAAGACCTGAACGGTTCTCAGACCGTGCACTTTCGCTTTCTTGACCGCTTCCGTCGCCGTGAGCTGCGCAGCAAAGGGCGTACTCTTCCGTGAACCCTTGAACC
>CAYTUH010000271.1:3096-4368 GCA_964441165.1 uncultured Syntrophaceae bacterium | reverse complement strand
AATACCATCAACAAAATTGAAAAGATGTTTTCTTTGCGGAAGAGACCATTTACATGGTTTTCCGACAAGATAGTGCTCCGGATGTACCGCGCCCAGGAAGTGTCCGAGGGCCAGGCACCGGAACTTTACGGGATTGTAAAGGATCTTTCTCTCCGGGCCGGTCTTCCCATGCCGAAGGTCTGCATCGTTCCGGGACCGACGCCGAATGCCTTTGCCACGGGACGGGATGAAAATCACGCCGTGGTGGCCGTTACGGAAGGGCTGCTGCAGCTCCTGAACCGGGATGAACTGGAAGGTGTGCTCTCCCATGAACTGACGCACATCAAGAACAGGGATATGCTTATCGGCTCCATCGCCGCCACCATTGCCGGTGCCGTCATGATGCTGGCGAGTATGGCAAAATGGACAGCCATATTCGGGTTCGGCGGGAACGATGATGACGAAGGGGGCGGCATCGTCGGGCTCATCCTCATGGCGATACTGGCGCCCATCGCCGCCATGCTGATACAGATGGCCATTTCCCGGTCCCGGGAATACATGGCCGATGACGGCGGAGCGAAGATATCGGGGAAGCCCTATGGACTTGCGAGTGCGCTGGAGAAACTGTCGCGGGCCTCGAAGACCCTTCCCATGAAGGCCAATCCATCGACGGCCCACATGTTCATCGTAAATCCCCTGACGGCGAAGTCCATGGTGGGCATCTTCAGCACCCATCCCCCGATTGAAAAGAGGGTCGAGCGCCTGCGGGGCATGAGACCGACTCGATAGAGCGGAACCCTTTTTCAGGGATACCGGCGCCGCCGGCCGTCCCTTCTTCGTTCCGCAATGAGAGGGTGAAAGAAAGGGCACATCAAGAGGGATCAATCAAGGGGTTGGAGGCCTGTCGTTACGGATTCATTGAATCCGCCGACAGCCTCATATCGTTTGGACATTTTCCCCTGATTGTGCTACATATCCACCCCTTGGATTTCATGGATAACTAATTCAAGTCAGGAGGGAAAAGATGTCTGGTGATGCAAACGACGAAAAGGGGTTTGTCATTAAGGACAGGAGATTCTTCGACGAGGAAGGAAAGACACGGGAAGAAGAGGTGACCAGAGAGGAAAAGGCCCCACCGGAGCAGAAACCCGAACCGCCACCCCGGGAGGAGGCGGTGGCGCAGGAACCTGAAGCCCGGGGCGATGCCGGGGACAAGGGAGAAGAGGATGAGGAATTCGTGTTGCCTGAAATGAATTTCTCCTCCGGCCTCCAGAATCGTCTTTCGGATGTTCT
>CAYTUH010000271.1:0-3086 GCA_964441165.1 uncultured Syntrophaceae bacterium | reverse complement strand
AAATGAATTTCTCCACCTTTATACTGTCCCTGCACACATCGGCCCTCTTTCACCTCGGCCTTATTGCCGACCCCCGGACAAACGAAACGGTGAAGAATCTTCCCGCGGCGAAACAGACCATCGATATCCTCGACATGCTTGAGAAGAAGACGAAGGGAAACCTGGATGAAGAGGAAAGGAAACTTCTCGAGGGTGTCCTTTTCGAATTGAAAATGGCCTATGTGAAATCGACCTGACCATCGTGATAGTAAAAACATCTCCTGCAAAAATCAATCTCTTCCTGAAGGTGCTGCGAAAACGGAAGGACGGGTACCACGACATACTCACTCTCATGCAGAGGATCAGCCTCTGCGACGAGATAACCCTTGCCCCGGCGGGGGAAGGGGTGGTGCTTCACTGTCCCGGGAGCGGACTTCCGGAAGGTGAGGACAATATAGCCTTTCGCGCGGCGCAACGTCTCCTGTCCGATGCCTCCTGCGCCTCCGGTGTCGAAATTACCATCAGGAAAAAGATACCGGTGGCCGCCGGCCTGGGAGGCGGCAGTTCCAATGCGGCGACGGTGCTCCTGGCATTGAATGAACTCATGGAACTTCATTACTCCCGCGAGGAACTGATGCGCATGGGTGCAGGGCTCGGCGCCGATGTGCCCTTTTTCATATACGGGAAGAGCGCCGCCTGGGCTTCCGGGATTGGTAAATCCGGGATTCGAGCTATCAACGCGTGAGGTCTATGAAAATTTAAAATTGGCATTGACAAACGATACAATAAAATATAATATGCCGCGATTCAAAACACTGCCCCAGGTTGCTGCAGGACTTTACAACGATTTAGAGAGGGTATCAATACGGCACTACCCTGTTATATCGGAGATCAAAGAGGTTTTAATGTCGCACGGGGCCATCGGTTCATTGATGTCGGGCAGTGGCCCTACCGTTTTCGGAATTTTCAGTGACGAGGAAAATGCTTCGAAGGCCGAAAGCGAATTGAAAAGGACAGGAATCGGGTCGGTTTGCAAGGCATATTCCATCTGACGATTTTTGATATAATGGGGCGTCGTCAAGCGGTAAGACACAGGATTTTGGTTCCTGCATTCGGAGGTTCGAATCCTCCCGCCCCAGCCACATAGAAAGTTAATCTCAATGCTTGAAAGAATAAAAATATTTTCGGGAAACTCCAACCTTGAATTGGCCCAGAGTATCTGTAAAAAGCTGGGCATCGCGTTGGGTGAAGCCCAGGTCTCCACGTTCAGTGACGGTGAGATACGCGTCGAAATCGATGAAAATGTACGGGGAATGGATGTCTTCATCATTCAGGCCACCTGCTCCCCTGTCAATGTCAGTCTGATGGAACTGCTCATCATGATTGATGCGATGAAGCGTGCCTCGGCTGACAGAATTACCGCCGTAATCCCCTATTACGGGTATGCCCGGCAGGACCGGAAAGTCGTTCCGCGGGCGCCGATAACGGCAAAGCTGGTGGCTGATCTGCTCACGACCGCCGGCGCGCACAGGGTGCTCTCCGTCGATCTCCATGCCGGCCAGATTCAGGGGTTCTTCAACATACCCGTCGACAATCTCTTTGCCACCCCCATCCTTCTCGATTACATCAAAAGCAGATACAACGGAAATGATATGGTTGTTGTGTCTCCGGACACCGGGGGAGTGGTCCGGGCCCGGGCATTTGCGAGAAGGCTTGGTGCCGCACTGGCAATCGTCGACAAGCGCAGGGATAACCCCAACGAATCGCAGGTCATGAACATCATCGGTTCCGTGAAAGATAAAAACGTTATCATTCTTGATGATATGATCGATACGGCGGGAACGGTGGTTCAGGCGGCCAGTGCCCTGAAGCAGGAAGGGGCTGTCGAAGTACTGGCATGCTGTACCCACCCTGTTTTGTCGGGGCCTGCACTTGAAAGAATAAAGTCTTCGGATTTAAAAGAAGTCATAGTGACCGATACGATTCCGCTCCAGGGGGATGCGAAGTCATGCACACGGATTACCACGCTGTCAATTGCAGATCTTCTCAGTGACGCGATCAAGCGGATCTATTACAACGAATCGGTCAGTTCATTATTTATATAGGAGTGCTTAATGAAAACAATCGTAGTGAATGCGCAGTTACGAGAGGGAACCGGCAAGGAAGCTTCAAAGAAAATCAGGGCGCAGGGACGCGTGCCCGCGGTGTTTTACGGTTATAAGACGGACCCGGTGAATCTGTCCGTGGGCCATGACGATCTCCTCAACATTGTGGAGCAGGAACGGAACGAAAGTGTATTCGTGAAGCTTTCCATGGAAGGCGGAAAGAAGAAACTGAACAAGCTCTCCATCCTGAAGGATCGTCAGGTGAACACCGTCAAGAAAAGCTTCATTCATGCCGATTTCTATGAGATAAAAATGGACCGCGAACTGACACTGGATCTTCCTATTATTCTGACAGGGACCCCGGAGGCACTCGACCGGGGAGGCGAGCTCACCCAGTTGAAAAGGGAATTGAAAGCTTCAGGCCTTCCCTCGGACTTTCCCGAATCGATTGAGATGGATGTGACCGCCCTTGATATCGGTGAATCCCTCAGAGTGGGTGATGTGACGGTGCCCGAAGGAATTACCGTACACGACGGCGAGGATACGGTCATCGCCTCGGTTGCCCAGAAGAAAAAGCTCGCGATAGTTGCGGAAGAACCTGAAGAAGGCCAGGAACCGGAAACCGAAGGGGCGGCCGATGCAGCTTCGGAGGGAGATGTATCG
Organism: uncultured Syntrophaceae bacterium; assembly: GCA_964441165.1. Taxonomy (GTDB): domain Bacteria; phylum Desulfobacterota; class Syntrophia; order Syntrophales; family UBA2210; genus CAYTUH01. Next base: position 339 of record CAYTUH010000271.1, on the reverse strand, counting down.
GGCGGGGAATAGGCCTGTCGGACACATTCTCGGAGAGGAGCTTCGGTGAAGTTAATTGTCGGGCTGGGTAATCCGGGTTTGCGATATGCATTCAGCCGTCATAATAGTGGTTTTATCGTTCTTGAGAAACTTGCAGGGGATTATGACATTTCCGTTGGAATGACCAAATTTGATTCCCTCTATGGAAAGGGGTTGATAAAAAAGATCCCGGTGGTAATGGCCAAGCCCCAGACATTCATGAATTTAAGCGGGGAAGCCGCTGAAAAGCTCGTCCGTTTTTTCAAGATTGTTCCCGACGACATGATAGTGATTCATGATGATCTGGACCTTCCCTTCGGA
>CAYTUH010000270.1:0-4374 GCA_964441165.1 uncultured Syntrophaceae bacterium | reverse complement strand
AGTCGGTAGAGCAGATGGCTGTTAACCATCGGGTCCGTGGTTCGAGTCCGCGCTGGGGAGCCAGAAATCAATAAGGGACAACTCGATAAGGGTTGTCCCTTTTCTATTTATGAAGACAATCCGTCGATACAGTTACAGTGTCGAAACTTCTCTGCGGGTGAAGAATCGGGCCGAGGTTTGTTTCTACAGTACTCACAGCCGAGGCATGCAGATAGGTCGCGCTCAAGGCGGCTTTTCGACAACTTGGAGGAACCTCGTCGTTCTCAACTGCCGGACAGGATGGGATATAGGTAATATATCAGCTGCTGATCGCGGTGGAGTGTCCTGCCGGTAATTGGCGAGGAAACAAAAATAAATCTTGCTTTATGTGCGCATTACCTGTACAAGTCCTCAGCAATAGCGATCAATATTGCCCTTCCCACCTTTCTTGACGAGAAATCTGCTAAGGATAATCCCGCTAAAGGAAATAGAATCCAGTTAATTGTGTTGCCGTGTTTGTGACCTGTCTTGCAGGCGCCGGATAAGCGTGTGAAAAGGTAGGGCTTTACCAGCCTTACAACGGTTCGAAATGGGTTTAAATTGAAATAGAAGCTGGTACCATACAGAGAAGTGAAGGATAAAGAATGAGTTTTAAGCAGTTCAAATTGAATGAAAAAGTACTTGCCGGTGTCGTTGCAAACGGTTACCGGGAGCCCACGCCTATTCAAGCGCAGTCAATCCCTCCCATCATGGAAGGCAGGGATATTCTGGGTACGGCCCAGACAGGCACAGGAAAGACGGCCGCCTTTGTGTTGCCCATATTACAGCGTCTGATGCAGAGGCCGCGCGGCCCTATTCGTGCCTTGATCATAGCGCCGACGCGGGAATTAAGCGAACAGACCAATGAAGCGATTTCGCAGCTGGGACGCCGGACAGGGCTTTGCAGCACGACCGTCTATGGCGGCGTCAACATCAACAACCAGATCAAGAAACTACGCTCTCGTGTCGATATCGTTTCCGCCTGTCCCGGCCGCCTGCTCGACCATATCGGGCGCGGCACGATTGATCTGTCGTCGGTGGAAGTACTGGTACTGGATGAGGCAGACCAGATGTTTGACATGGGATTCCTGCCGGATGTGCGCAGAATTGTAAAGCATCTGCCGGTCAAACGTCAGACCCTGCTTTTCTCCGCCACAATGCCCGGCGAGATCAGAAAACTGGCAAATGATCTTCTTCATGATCCGGTCAATATTCAGATCGGTCATGTCGCTCCGGCCATGACGGTATCCCATAGCTTTTATCCGGTTCAAATGGATCAGAAGACGGCCTTGCTCAAGGATCTTCTCGAGAAGACCCAGACCCAGTCAGTGCTGGTCTTTACCAGAACGAAATCGCGTGCCAAAAGCCTGGCCGTGCAACTGAACAGGGTCGGGCACAAGGTGACGTCCCTGCACGGCAATCTTACTCAGCAGAAGCGGAAGCAGTCTCTGGACGGTTTCCGGGATGGCCGGTATGAGGTGATGGTCGCGACGGATATCGCCGCGCGCGGTATTGACGTAACCCGTATTTCACACGTCATCAACTATGATATGCCGGACACGGCAGACGCGTACACCCACCGCATCGGCAGAACGGGACGGGCTACGAAGACGGGGGATGCCTTCAACTTCATCACCAGGCAGGATGCTGATCTGTTACGCTCCTTGAAGAAAATACTGGGAGAGAAGCTGCACTTTCAAAATGTTGAAGGATTGACCGTCAGTCCCTTTGCTTACGAGTCTATGGGGGGACATGCTGTTCAGGGAAGAAGGCCGGGTAACGGCAAAAAACTGTTTTCCGCCAGACCCCAGGCATTCCGTCGGCCAAAGCCGCGCTCGTTGAGAGATGCAGGCCGCGCGGCCTGGTCCCCGAGTGCTCCGCAGGCGATATAGGAATAAAAATCAACCGGCAGGGGAGGCTGAAGCGTTATAATGCTTTGGCCTCCTGTAGCAATGCTGCTATCTGCGCATCCTTCTCTTGCCACAGGTCCTGCACCCACTGCTGAAAGACAACCCGAAATTCCGGGTCACTTTCGTAATCCCCCTGCAGAAACTGTTGCGGAATGTCCAGGGGCGAGATTCGCACAATGACCCGTTTGACTTTTCCGCACAGGAATCCCCAGAAGGTTGGAATGCCGTCGGGATAGACGATCGTAATATCCAGCAGAGAATGAAATTTGTCTCCCAGCACGCTCAGTGCCAGTGCAATGCCGCCCGCTTTCGGCTTCAGCAGATATTGATAGGGTTGATTCTGCCTGATGTGCTTGGCCGCGGTGAATCGCGTTCCTTCCAGAAAGTTCATCACGCTGGTCGGAATGCCTGTAAACTTTTCGCAGGCCTTGCGGGTCGTTTCCAGATCCTTTCCCCTCTGCCCTGGGTGTTTTTTCAGGTATTCAAGACTGTGGCGACGCAAAAAGGGAAAATCCAACGCCCACCAGGCCAGACCCATCAAGGGCACCCAGATCAATTCGCGCTTGAGAAAGAATTTCATCAAGGGTATGCGTCGATTCAACAGCTTCTGCAGGACAAAGATATCCGCCCAGGACTGATGATTGCTGACTACCAGGTACCAGCCCCGATAATTCAAGTCTTCCAGCCCCTCTACATCCCATGTGGTTTTTTGGGTAAGCTTCATCCACAAGACGTTGCAGGCGATCCAGTTTTCCGCCAGCCACGGCAGGATTGTATCAAGCATGCGGCGCACCGGGGGGAGAGGTAATAATAGTTTCAGAAAAGAGAGAACAAACAGAATCGATGTCCAGAACACCACATTCAAAGCCAGCAAGGATATGGCGATAATGCCTACCAGCGAGGCCGGCAGAAAATTCAACATTCTTTACTCCTGTAAAAATGCAATTCGCTATCACTAACACGTGTTGAAGAATTGGTCAAAGAATTACTATGAGTATGAAGAGCCCTTTTTATGGCTCTATTTACCCCCGGGCTGTCACTGCCCTCCGTCACGAGTTTATTGAAAGACCGCGACGATTCGATATCGCTTTATTACGGATGGATTTCCCGGCGTGCATATAAGAAAGGTAGGACCACGTTCGTAGTCCTACCTTTTTGAGATACCTGTTCGGGACGGTCTATTTGCCCAGCATCTCCTCTTTCAGACTCTTCTGGGCCGGCTTGTCGCAGAGCCATATGCCGAAGAGGGCTTTTTTGAAGGCCAGGCCGGTGGTGACGGTATTGTATGCGCCGTTTTGATTCATTTCGACGCCCTTCGCCGGGGTGTAGATGAAATCGTAGATGTCGTTTTCGTTTATCTTTTCCTTGAAGACACCGATGAAGCTTTCGATTTCGTTCTGAATCGGCGCCGTATTGTCCTTTGTGGCATTCTCGAAGCCTTCCCGGGTGGCATCCTCCATCTTCTCGCTCGTGATCAGGGACGAGATTATCTGAAGTCGTATCGCCATCGGTGCGTCGGCATCAATAAGTGCCTGTGCATCCTGGCTTTTCTGCTGTACGTAGAGGCCTCCCACGTAGAGGTCGAGAAAGAACTTCGTTCGCACGCCGGCACCGTTCAGGATGAGGTTGCTGTCGCCCGCCTTCATCGTATCCGGCATGTTGACACCGGCGATTTCAGCGGCTCCGGCCAGGGAGATCATCATGAAAAAAGAAATCATTACCACGCATATTTTCTTTACCATCTTTTCCTCCTTTATCGTTGTCCGTTAATAGTAAATAGTACAATGCATCAGATCCTTATAACACCTCCTGTTAACCCTTTCCGGGATTTTTAGCATAGACGGTTTCAAATACCGCAGGCTTTCTTGGGGCGTTAAAGCAGTCCGATGTGCCGGTGTGCCGGACATCATCGGACGGAGGATGTCCTGTTCATGATGAAATCAGATGTCTTGAATGCCGGGTATGTACCTCCCTGTATGCAGCACAATCGATAACTTTCCGGGGGGAATCCTTTTACCGTTCCCGTGAGAGAAACGGGTGGTACTTAATCCTGGTGCAGGTATTTCTTTATCTGTGCCTTATCCTTCAAACCCTGTAAATACATGAGAAATTCCTTCTGGGTCTTCTCGTTTTTCAGGTGCTGTGACAATCGTTCCTTAATGTCATCCAGGGGGATAACCGTTTCCGCTTTCTTGTCCATTACTTTGATGATGTGATAGCCGAACCTGGTTTCGACGATATCACTCAATTCACCCGATTTCAGGGCGAATGCGGCGTCCTCGAAGGGCTTGACCATCTGGCCCCTTTTGAAGAAACCTAGATCGCCTCCCTTTGCACTGCTGGGGCATTGTGACGATTCCGTTGCAAGCGCGGAAAAGTCTTCCCCCTTTTCTATACGCTTCTGCAGTTCCTCTATCTTCTTTTTCGCATCTGCTTTTGCTGCCTC
>CAYTUH010000269.1:0-4380 GCA_964441165.1 uncultured Syntrophaceae bacterium | reverse complement strand
AAAATATGCTAGTGATATCTTCATATTCCGTATCTAATAGTAATATAACGAGTTCGTGATTTTGTTCGTGACCGTGATTATGATACCGGTCGGAGCGATCGTAGAGTTCCTTGCTGTTCGTCACCACCATGCCGCCTTCACCGGTGGTCATGGTCTTGTAATAATCGAAGCTCAGGATGCTCATGTCGCCGAAGGTTCCGAGTTTCTTGCCGTTCACACTCCCGCCGAAGCTCTGGGCGTTGTCTTCCAGTACGATGAGATCATGCTTCTTCGCCGTCTTCACGATTTCCTCGATCCGTGCCGGCGCACCGCACATATGGACGGGGATGACCGCCTTGGTCAGGGGCGTCACCCGCGCGGAAATCTTCCGGGGATCGAGATTGAGCGAATCGTCGATATCGGCCATGACGGGAATCGCCCCCACTTCAAGGACCGACTCGTAGGTGGCGATAAAGGTAAAGGCCGGAACGATCACTTCATCCCCCGGTCCCACATCGAGGGCCGTCAAGGCGACTTTCAGCGCCGCCGAACCGGAGGTAACTCCGAGGGCATAGCTCGCGCCCATGTAACGGGCAACGGCCTGTTCGAATTCCCTGACCTTGAATACTCCCTTTCGCTCCTTGTCAAATCCATATCGCATGAGAATGCCCGTTTCCATTACTTCGAGCACTTCATCTCTTTCTTCCTTACCGATAAGTTCGGCACCTGCCATGATTGATCCTCCCTCTGTGCTTCCGTTGATCTTCAGTATGCTTCTTCGTACATTGCAATTGCATCGTCCCTGGTCACGACGCGGGGATTGTTTGCCAGGGGCCGTGCGACACCCATGGCCGCGTCGGCCATCATTTCAAAATCGTCCTTGTTGATCCCCAGGTCTTCAAGCGTCTCCATAATCCCGCAATCCTCTATCAGGTCTTCCACGGCGTCAATCGCCATAAAGGCCGCCTCCCTGACGGAGAAGGACTCCACGTCTTCTCCCATCACCTCGGCGATATCGGCGAACTTGTCGAGCGCGGCGGCGACGTTGAATCGCATGACCGGGGGGAGCATGATCGTGTTGGCCAGGCCGTGGGGGATGCCGTAGGTCCCGCCCAGGGGATAGGAGAGGGAATGAACGGCCGTCACGCCGGCGTTCGCCAGCCCGAGTCCGGCGTAGAGGCTGCCGAGGAGCATGTTTTCCCGTGCCCTGATATCCGATCCGTTATGCACGCTGGTTCGAAGATTCGACGCGATGAGGCCGATCGCCTCAAGTGATATCATCTCACTCATGGGATTCGCGATGATCGAGGTATAGGATTCAATGGCGTGACACAGCGCGTCGAGGCCTGTCGAGGCCGTCACGTCCGGCGGCACCGACACCGTAAGAAGGGGATCGAGCAGGGCCAGTTCGGGATAGAGGTAAGGACTGTTCATCCCTTCCTTCTTTTTCAGATCCTTTCTGATAAAGACGGCCGTAAAGGTCACCTCGCTTCCTGTTCCTGCCGTGGTAGGAATCATTATTTTCGGAAGTCCGGGACGGGGAACATTGTTCAGGCCCAGATACTGGCGGGCCTCCCCGCCGTTGGTCACGATAATCGCCATGGCCTTGGCGGCATCGAGCGTACTTCCGCCGCCGATCCCCACGACGATGTCGCATCCTTCCGCCCTGGCCAGGACGGCGCCCTTGTCGGCAACTTCCAGGGACGGTTCCCCGGTAATTTCATCGAAGATACAGTATCGTGCCGGGTCGTCACCGAAGAGGTGCGACACGTTGTCACGGAATCCTTGAGCCGACAGGTGTCCATCGAGTACCACCAGCGGCTTGCGGGCGCCCAATTCGGCGATATGTCCGGGCAGTCCCTCAAGCGAACCGCATCCGAATACTATTTTTCTGGCTCCGGTAAATGAAAAGATATTGTTCATAGGATATATTCTCCCTGTGATGTTAGAATTCCAAACTACTTAGAATATAAATAAAAATACTGCAAATAAAATATTGGGGTGCCGGCCCGCCGGTATCACCACGGGCGGTATGCCTTCGTCATCACCGCCGACAGGTCCGTCCCAGTGCAGCCGGAAGGAAAGGCTTTCCCTTCTCATGCAATTTCGGTCGGCAAGGGGCGGCATATCCTGAAACTGCCTGAAACGCGCCGGCGGGGTATCGAAGCGGGTATGGAAGGAAATACAATGAAATGAAATCAGAAATCCGTTCTTCATGGCATGCGCAACAAGGGGTCTCCCGTTCCCGGTCATCCGAATATCCGGGACAATTCATCCTGATGAAATACGATCAAGGGAGAAAGTTCGGCGTCCCTGGTAATCCACATTCCTCTTTCCCGTTCAACCAGTTCACCGATCTTTTTCGCCGGGATACCCGCCTCACCAAGCTTCCGGATGATTTCATCCGTCGCCGACGGTGACACCGCAATGAGAAGCGACCCCGAGGCAAAGGTTCCCAGCGGATCCACGTTATAATAGCTGCAGAGGATGCGGGTTTCTTCACTGATGGGGATTTCATCGCCCAGGATCTGGACGCCCAGATCGCTCGCCAGGGCCATTTCGTAAATACCCGTGGCAATGCCCCCTTCCGTCGGATCGTGAAGGGAGTGGACACCTTCACAGTTTTTCACCACCTGGGAATCCCGCACCACACTGATTCCGGGATCGTAGAGATAATTCCGTGCACGCTGAAGGAATTCCTCGGGCATGAGGTCCCGCAATTCCTCGTACTTTTCGCGGGCGATGATTGCCGTTGCCTCTATGGCGGCCGTCTTCGTTATGACCAGGTCATCGCCGCACTGCGCCTCCGTCGTGGGTTTGAGTTCATTCTTTTTTGCCTCACCGAGCATCTGGCCGACCACAATGGGATTCTCCACCCCCGTGGTCACTTCCGTGTGGCCCCCGCAGTAAACGATTCCGAGGTCGAGGCAGCTTGCAGAGATCTGCGCGAAGATATTTTCCAGGTCCGCTTCGCTGCTCCCTGCGGGCATGAGAATGGTGGCGAGGAACCATCGCGGCGTACCCCCCATCGCGGCGATGTCGTTGGCATTTATATTGACCAGATAATGACCGACTTCATCGGTGACACAGGTAATGGGGTCCGTTTTGGCAATCAGGTAGCCGTCGCCCATGTCGATCACGGCGGCATCTTCTCCGATCCCCGAACCTACTACGACACGGCCGTTGCTCCGGGTGTACGATGCGAGCAGCTTTTCGAGCACCTCCATGTGAATCTTTCCGACGGGTAGTTCTGCCATTTCTTCTATGAAACTCCTTTCCTGCCCGCCGTCATTACCACATAATAGATGAATCCCGCCACAAGGATCGAGGGGATGGAACTTCCGATTGACAACTTCATGAAGGCGATGGCCTCGAAGGTAACGAATCCAATCGCCCATGCCGCTATGGCTGTCACGTTGAAACCACCTGAATACCAATACTTCCCTTCGGTTTTATAGAGTTCCTCCAGATCGAGGCGGCGTTTCCGCAGCAGGAAATAATCCGTCAGCACCACTCCGAAGAGCGGGACGAACATGGCGCCGATGAAAAGGAGAAAATTCTCGTACTGGGTCACCGGAAAGACCAGGGCCACCAGGATGGAAAGGAATCCCGTGATCCACATGACCGTCTTTGGCCCGATCCGCGACGATATGTTCATGATCGAACAGGTGGCCGAATAGACGTCGGGAAAATCGGAGGTGATCGTCGAAAGGATGACCATGATCAACGCCGGGATGGCAAATCCTATCCGGTCCATGGTGTCCAGAATCAGGACCGCCGGATCGTTGTTGCCCGTGGCAAGCGTCGTGACCAACCCAAGTATGTACATCCATGACGACACGATGAAATACCCCCACCATGTATTCCAGAATGCAGGCGCCACACGCTTCGAAAACCGCGAATAATCCGCCACGAGGGGCAGCCATGAGATGGGCATGGCGATGACCAGATCGAGCCCTATCATGAAGGACATGGTCCCCGGTTTCACAAGGGCCGTCTCCGTACCGAAGGTTCCGAAGGAAACAAAACTCATCATGAGGATCACCAGGGTGAGAGCAATGACGGCCACCGTCTGCATCACTTTCCAGATCGTTCTCCCCGTGTAGAGGGCCCAGAAAAGCGTGCCGAGGCCGATGATCACGATCCAGAAATGGCTGGACGCGGGAACCCATTCGATGGACCTGCCGAGCATGGCACCGGCCTGCCCCGCGATAATGAGCATGATCGATGCCCATCCGACAAGCTGAATGATGTTCAAAATGGCGGGCAGGTATGACCCCCTGATGCCGAAGGACGGCCTGACCGATACCATGGCCATGATACCGTGATCGGAACCGATGACACCTCCCCGCGACATGAAGGTATTGCCAATAACATGGCCGATGATAATGGCCCAGAGCC
>CAYTUH010000268.1:0-4406 GCA_964441165.1 uncultured Syntrophaceae bacterium | reverse complement strand
GGTTTCGCCCTCCACCACGGGCAGCCGGCGACATGTCTATCTGGCCGACATGGAACGTTTCGCTGAAATGAACGCCATCTACGATGAATATTTCAGCGAATCACGACCTGCGCGGGCCTGCGTCGAAGTGAAGCGCCTGCCGAAGGATTTTCCCATCGAGATTGACGCGGTGGCGCTCTGTGACGAGATTTCGTGAACCCGAAACTTCCTTGAAAAACCGGGGAAGCGGAAGGACATGCCGGACAAGTGCATCGGATCATATTTTTCGTAAGTGACCGTTCACACGACCGGTGAAGCAGGAATCACTCATGCAGGAGACCCAAGGAGTTTGAAATGTGTATCACCCTGATTCAACGACGAAGGACCGTGAGGAAGTTCACCGACAGGCCCCTGGAGAAGGAAACCGTGGACAGGATCATCGAGGCCGCGCTTCGCTCACCATCGTCGAGAAGTTTGCGGCCCTGGGAATTTGTCATTGTCACCGACAGGGACATCCTGGACAACCTTTCGCGGGCGAAACATCACGGCGCGGGCTTTCTTCGTGATGCCGTGGCCGGTTTTGTGGTCCTCGCCGACCCGGAACAGTGCGATGTATGGATCGAAGATGCCGCCATCGCCTCCATCATCATTCAACTTGCCGCCGAATCGCTGGGACTCGGCACCTGCTGGATTCAGATCCGGAACCGGATGCATGGTGATGCAGTAACGGCGGGAGAATATATTGCAAAATTGCTCAATATCCCTCCACATATTCAGGTGGAATCGATCATAGCCCTCGGCTATCCCGCCGAGGAGAAGAAACCCCACGGCACGCATACGCTCCGGTATGAGAAGGTCCATCACAACCGGTACGGCTCGGACTATCATGATGCATAGCATCGAATACCCTTCGATCGGCCCTTCTTCACCACTGTCCCTATTCCCCGGCAGGGGGCATGGGTCCCGGCGGTGCCGGTCCCTGAGGGAGACACGATCAACAGGGCACCAGAAAAAATATTTCTCCACCCGTGGAATGTGCCGGGAGTCTTTCCGGAGACGCATAACCGACCCTCCCCTCCCTGCGAGGGTGAATATTGCCGACAACCGGCCGGACGGCAACGGTATCTCTATACGCCCTGCTTATCACCGTGCCGCCGGTCACGACTGCACGCGGGAGTGACGATTATGGACGATCTCTCCGATCGTATATATGATGCCTGTGACAGACACTTTGACGAAATCGTGGCCATTCGGCGCCGCATACACCGGAATCCCGAGGTGGGATTCGAGGTGCACGCAACGGCGGCACTTGCCGCGGAAGAACTGGGCAAACTGGGTATTGCCGTAACCCCCGGGACAGGAGGCACGGGCGTGGTGGGAGACCTTTCCATACCCGGCACGACAAAACGGATTGCCCTCAGGGCCGACATGGATGCCCTTCCGATCCAGGAAGAGACCGGGGCACCCTATACATCACGAATCGAAGGCAGGGCCCACGCCTGCGGTCACGATGTTCATACGGCCATGCTCATCGGAGCCGCACGGGTTATCAGGGAATGCGAGGACGCCCTGACATCGAATATTCGTTTTATCTTTCAGCCCAGTGAAGAGCAGCTTCCCGGAGGCGCCATCGGCATGATCAGAGACCATGTGCTGGACGGCGTCGACGAGATATACGGGATGCACGTGTGGCCCACGCTGCAAACGGGCAGTTTCGGACTCTGCCCCGGCGCCTTCATGGCCCAGTCCGACTCCTTCACCATAGAAATACTCGGCAGGGGTGGACACGGCGCCATGCCACACTTCGCCACTGATCCGATTCTCATCGGGAGCCACTTTGTAACGATGCTTCAATCACTGATTTCGCGAAAGATCGACCCGCTGGAACCGGCCACCGTCAGTGTCACCCAATTTCACGGCGGCGCGTCATTCAATGTCATTCCGCCTTCCGTCACGATCTCCGGCACGGTGCGGACCCTGAATGAACCACTGAGAAATTTCATACGGGAGCAGATGCAATCAATGCTGGCGGGCATCACGTCCGCTCACGGGGCCGACTACACCTTTCTCTACACCGACGGCTACCCGGTCACGTTCAACCACGAAACATGCACGGAAAAAGCTCGTGAAACGGCACTCCGGCTCGTGCGTCCACCACAGGTAATCTTTCCTCACCCTCCCGTCCTCGGCGGCGAGGATTTCAGCTATTATTCAGAGGTCGTACCGGCATGTTTCATGTTTCTCGGCGCCGCCCGTCATGCAGAGACGGGAAGAGGCCCTGTCTGTCACGATCCCCGGTTTGATGTGGATGAACGATGTATCAGATACGGCATGGCAATGCATGCGGGACTGGCTCTGGAAATCTACCGGGAGGGGAAGCAATGCGATGGATGAGACATCATACAGGCAGACCCGAAGCGGAGACGCTATATCATTATGGCGGTTGTGATGGTTGCAGTGGCGGGTGTCTTCGGTTTTGCCTGTTTTCAGTCATCCATGGCCGCCCTTGCCGACCTTCTCCTGCCCTTGAAAAGGGACTCACGGCGGTCCGTGTGGTCATTATCACGGTAACGGCATTTTTCATCCTCACGGGGCTGTTTTTCCTGCGTCTCACCATTAAAACCTTCGCGGCATCATAGTTCCCGCCGCCGGGAGCGAAAGTCATCAGGGATAGACGCATTATCAGGGGGAGGTCGGCCAGAATACTGGCCGTCACGGGCATGATCATATCATGCATTATAATTCTGTACGGTATTGCGGCTCCCTGCAAGGTATGCCGCGACATCGAGCACTTTATTCAATCAGCCTCCGGTGCGGGCGAATCCGGTGGGCGGAATCTGCCCTGACCGTCTCCGCCCCGACGAGGGAACGCGGCGCCCTTACTTGGAACCGCTTTTGATTTCCCGCCGCCGCGAGGATGTTCTCATCTTCTTCAGGACGTTTGATTCAATCTTTCTGGCTCGCGTCAGTGTATCCGTCAGTTCCACATCGTCGGTATCGATATCGTAGTCGAATTTCTCGCTGATGCCGAACCGCATGCGCAGCACTTTTTCTTCTCTCGGCGTGAGCGTGGAAAGGATCTTGCGGGTCTGCTTGGCAAGATCCATACTCATGGTCGCCTCGGAAGGCGACATAATCTTCTTGTCTTCGATAAAATCGCCGAGAGAGCTGTCTTCCTCTTCCCCTATGGGAGTTTCGAGGGATATGGGTTCTTTTGCAATCTTGAGCACCTTGCGCACCTTATCGAGAGGAAACTCCATTTTCTCCGCGATTTCGGCGGGGTTCGGCTCTCTCCCCAGTTCCTGGACGAGATACCGTGACGTCCTGATGAGTTTATTGATGGTTTCGATCATATGGACCGGTATGCGGATGGTGCGGGCCTGATCGGCAATGGCCCGGGTGATGGCCTGGCGGATCCACCATGTCGCATAGGTGGAAAATTTATACCCTCGCTGATACTCGAATTTTTCGACGGCCTTCATCAAACCGATGTTGCCTTCCTGGATCAGATCGAGAAACTGCAGTCCCCGGTTGGTATATTTTTTTGCGATGCTGACCACGAGTCTCAGATTCGCCTTGATCAGTTTCTGCTTTGCTTCGTTTGCCTCCGTCTCACCCGTATTAATGATGGTGACGACGGTCTTCAGCGTTTCCTTCGAGGCACCGTATTCGGTGGTAATCCGTTTGATTTCCCTGCGTGCCTCGCGAACCGCCTTCTCCGCTTCTTTCAACTTTTCGAAGGATACATTCTCTTCCTTGGCAATCGCCTTACCCTGGTCGGGCTCCCGTTTCATTCTGACAAAGATCCGGTCCAGGTTGTTCAGCGACATTCCGGTACGATCTTTCGCCACCTGAATCTTTTTCTCGAACTTCTTGATGCGTTCCACCGATTCCTTTAAATCGGTCACCATTTTGTTGATCCGCTTTTTGCTGAAGTTGACTTCCGCGCACAGCTCAACGATTTTTCTCAGATTACCGGCCATGTCGCGCTGAGTTCTCTTCAGTCTTTTCTCATCGAGTTCCTTGTCCTTCTGCTTCTCCTCAAGTGACAGATTTCTCTCATAGAGCTTGGTGATCTGGTCGATCAAGCCCTGGACCCGCTCTATATGAACACCTTCCTCCACGAAACCGCTCTCATCCTCAAGATTGTCGACTATCGATTTTATCCGCACGTCGCCGGTTTTGAGTCTCTGTCCGATTTCGACTATTCCTCTCACAAAGATGGGCAGGCTCAACAGAGTTTCGAGTATCTTGCGTTCTCCCTCTTCAATTTTCTTGGCGATCTCGACTTCCTCTTCGCGGCTCAGCAGGGAGACGAGCGTCGTCTTGCCCGCCCCGGTGGGACCGACAATGGCGATGGTCCGACCGGCCGGCAGCTCCAGGTCGACGCCCTCGAGCAGCGTGTGCTGCCCGGTCGGGTCGGTGAC
>CAYTUH010000267.1:0-4419 GCA_964441165.1 uncultured Syntrophaceae bacterium | reverse complement strand
CCTGAATGTCTCACAGGTGAATCTCCACGATGTCGCCGTCCTGCATGACATAATCCCGCTGCACCATCTGGCCGCCGTGAACCGCACCGCCCCATATCTTCGCATAGCGCAGTTTCTCCATGAAATCCTTGTGAATCTTGCAGGCCAGTTGCTCCAGGGTACTTTCACGGGGAATCACATAGGGCTCTTTCAGGTCCGGCTCTTTCCCCGGGCTTTTGGTATAGACACGGATTACCCCTGCAAGCGCATATATCCCCGCAAGAAACCGCTCCAGGTTTTTTGCCGTCTTCAGGGACACGCCGAGGCTGGGCAGTTCCATACCCGTCAGTTCCAGGAATGTCTCATAATCTTCTTCACCCTCCTGATCGTCCATTTTATTGCACAACACGAGCACGCGCTTGATGAAGGGTTGCTTCACCAGTGTTTCCGGAACGGGAAATCCCTCGGGGAAAATCCTGAATTCCTCGAGGATGGCGACCATGTCCTCATACTGCTGCAGAGGATCGGCGGCAAGATCGATCATGACCACCACGATATCAGCGCGGCGAATCAGGTCAGCCATGAGGGGGTCGACATATTCCCTCGTGAGAGGCGGGGTGTCCACAAGCTGAAACTGGATGTCTTCAAAGAGCGCCATGCCCGGCACCGGTTTATGGGTGGTGTGGGGGTAATCGGCCACCTCGGGCGCCGCATTGGTGAGCGCTGCCACGAGCGATGACTTGCCCGTGTTCGGCGCCCCGATCACCACGGCCTGTGCCGCACCCTCTCTCTCGATCGAGTAGGCCGTCTTGTATTTCGATGCCCCCTTCTTCTTCAGGGACTGGTCTTTATGCTTCGACAACCGGCGGCGCAGATCGGCACGAAGCTTGTCGGTCCCCTTATGCTTCGGCATGATGGCAAGCATTTCCTCCAGGGCTCCCACCTTGGCCTCGGGAGATTTCGCTTCCCGGTACCGCTTCTCCGCCTCAAAATAATCGGGTGGCAAATTTGCTGGCATCGTTCCATCCGGTCGACAATGAACCTGGGTTACCCACACACTCGGTTTCGCTGCATTTCATCCCTTTCCGGAATATTTACACAAAACCCCGTCACAATTCAACCGGCTCGTCGGGAAAGATATTCCTCGTCCCGGATTGATGGAAGAACTACCCGTACGCCCCGCCGACGGCACCACCGGCGGAGGCAATGCCTCAGGTGCTGTCGGCCCCCGGCGCCCTTTCCGCATCAGTCGAAGGCAACACACAGGCGGGATCGAACCAGGTCAGAACGGCATCATTCTGCTCCCCTGGATAGGTATGGGAGAGATTCTCGATTTCCCGAAAGGTCACGTCCGCTCCCGCGTCCCCGAGCATCGCGGCGTATCTGCGCGCGAGATCAACCGGGAACATCCAGTCCAGTGATCCGTGGACCCACATGACCCTCCTCTCGGCAACGTACCTGAAATCAAAGGCGGGAAGCACGGAGGAAAAAAGTGCAAAGGCGGTGAAGGGATTCTCCCGCCGCATCAGGCAGCGGAGGGCATAGGTTCCGCCGTCGGACATTCCCGTCAGCAGGATGCGGCGGTCATCCACCGACCAGTTGGTTATGGTGTCATTCAGAGCCCGCTGCAGCGGTTCCCAGTCGGCGTCATCGCCCGTCAGGGACCAGGTCGTGCCGGTGGAACTGGGGGCAAGAAGGAGAAACCGCCTGCTCCGGGCCTCGCGGAGCCAGGTCCAGAGGTAATCTCTGCCATGACCGAACCCGCCGTGCAGAGCAACCACAAGCGGCCAGGCACGGAGGCCGTCATATGTTTCGGGCACATAGAGAGAACAGGCTCCGCGGGCATAGGGAGTCTCATGTGCCCCTCCGTGGTGCAAACCCACCCGTCGGTCAAGCGGACGCTCGGGATCACACTCGGCGATTCTCTTCCACAGCGGTTCTTCAAGGAAATAGCGGTTCACGGACGGGGAGATCCTCCGCAACGTATAGAGAATCTCCTGCGCCCGGCACATCTTCCGCCGCGCCTTCATCACCTGCATGATCGATTCCGCCATGCCGACAGAAGCCCCAAAGAGGCGGTGTGATTCACCGGCGAGTACCGTCGCCTCGCGGAGCTGCCCCACCACGGAACGCTTACCCTCCGGATCAATCTGTTCGAGCCGCCCTTCAGCCGATTCCAGGCTCCCGGCAAAGGGTCGCAGCTTTTCACGGAGGAGGGACATCGCACCGGGGTCAAACCACCGCAGTGCCTTCTCGAATGCGTTGAAAGCGTCAAGCAGCCTCTGGCAGACCTCCTCGACCTCGCGCCCCAGCGGCAGCCGTTCCTCTGAAACCATATGATCACCAGGTTGTCATGACTTGCTGCCCTTTATTTCGTGGAGGTGGACGTCACTCTGCGGGAAGGGGATGGAAATGCCCTCGGCATCGAAGCGTTTCTTGACCGCTTCCTTCAGATCAAAAAAGATAGTCCAGTATTCGGCGGTCCTGACCCAGGGCCGTACCGCAAAGTTCACGCTGCTGTCGGCAAGGTCGATGACGCCTACCATGGGCGCGGGATCCTTGAGGACGCGGTCATCCTCCTGCAGCACACGGTACAACACCTCTTTCACCTTCTTGAGATCGTCGCCGTAGCTGACGCCGAATACCAGGTCCATGCGCCGAATTTCCTTGGCGGTATAATTGACGATATTGTCACCGGTGAGCTTCGCGTTTGGGATGATGATCTCCCTGTTGTCGGGTGTCTTGAGGTGGGTCGTGAAGATCTCTATCTTCTCGACCGTCCCGGCCGTCCCCGCTCCTTCGATATAATCGCCCACCTTGAAGGGTCTGAAGATCAGTATGAGGATGCCCGCGGCAAAGTTCGCCAGCGATCCCTGCAATGCCAGACCGATGGCCAGACCGGCGGCACCGATTATGGCAATCAGTGACGTGGTCTGAATTCCCAGTTTGTTGAGGGCTGCGATAATCACCACCGTGATGAGCAGCATATAGATCAGGTTGGCGACAAAGGGAATGAGCGTCGGATCCACCTTTGCCCGTTCCATGAGCTTCCGTGTGAGATTTTTCAGGGCCTTGGCAACCCATCGTCCCACGACGAAAATGATGAGTGCCGCCACGATCTTGATGCCATAGATAGCCGCCCATTCCTGCAATACCGGAATTATGTTACTTGTATCCATCATTTCTCTCCTTTCTTCCTTTCTTCACAGATGAAGGAATCGGGGATCAACGTGACAGCTGTCTCAGGCGACACATTCCCCGTCGACACCGTCACGGCACGAAACCACTCGGACACCAGCCCGAATCCCCCTTCGGCACGCCGTTGCAAAGTACAGGACGACCCTGCAGGCCGTCCCCCCACTGTCACCCGCTCCAGCGACTGCATCGTTTCCGGGCAGGATTGACAGACTTGAAATATATCATTATTTTGATAGATATCATATGAATAAGTATGGTTGAATGCTTCGCGGGAAACAATGAACATGCATCATCGAGAGTCCGGCAGCGGGTCACAACGGCTCTCCTGTCGCAACAGAATCAGGAGGGGGGTGCTTCGGAATCCGGACTTTCTCCAAAACCTGTCATTACGAGGTGACCTATGAGCTACCTTTACAGAACACAAGGCGGCACCTTTTCCATCGAACCGGATGATACCGGTATCGGAACCTGGAAACTCTGCATCGGCGGGATGTGGCTTGCCTCCTTCGCCACGCCGGAGGACGCTGCTGCGGCCTTCCGCCGGCGTGAAACGGGCTGGCCCGACTGGGACGCCCTCGACGGTGGCGAGATCCCCGGCAGTCTGACGGACTGGGAAGAACTGAAATAATCCCGGAGGAGCCGTCCCTACTCACCGGTCCGCAGGTACTCCTCTTTCAATTGCGATTTCATGATTTTACCAAGCGGCGTCAGGGGAAGCTCATCCCGGAAGACGACCTGTTTCGGCACCTTGTAGTCGGCACAGTTTTCCCTGCAGAAGGCCTTTATTTCCTCGACCGTCGGGTCCGTTCCCGACTGAGGCACGATATAGAAACGCCCCACCTCCCCAAACACCGGATCGGGAACGCCGATGCCGGCCACCATCATGACCTTGGGGTGCTTCGACAGGAGATTTTCCACCTCCACGGGATAGACGTTGAATCCCGCCTGGATATACATCTCTTTCTTTCGTCCCTTGAGCGTAATGTAGCCCTCTTCGTCAATAGAGGCCATATCGCCGGTGTGGAGCCAGCCGTCCCGGTCGATGGCGTCGGCCGTCTCTTCGGGCATTCTGAAGTAGCCCCCGATGACGCAGTCACCCCTGATGCAGAGTTCGCCGATCTCGCCCAGGGACAGTGTTTTCCCCTGCATGTCGACCACCTGTGCCTGAAAATTGCCGATGGTCTTTCCGATACTTGCCACGGTATGGGCAAAATCGCTTTCCTCGGGACTCATGACGACGGC
>CAYTUH010000266.1:0-4437 GCA_964441165.1 uncultured Syntrophaceae bacterium | reverse complement strand
GAAGCGAAGCGACGAGGCCATCCAAGCTTTTCACTTGCTTACAAACAGCGAGATTGCCTCACTTCTTTCGCAATGACTATTCTTTTGACTTTTTAGAGTCCATCAATAATGGTACCCATTACATCTGTTTTCTGATAATATGCGTGCCCTTTTAAAGAGAGTCCTCTGAAATGGAAGGATGAAACATGAATATTTACGGTTCACGGGAATTATGTACCGATGTTATCGGGAAGCAACTCTGTATCGGGTGCGGGGCCTGCATCGACCTGTGCCCCTACTTCCGGTCCTACAAAGGAAAGACATCCATGCTTTTCCCCTGTTCCCTGGAGCAGGGACGATGTTTTGCTTATTGTCCGAAGATAGAGGTTGACCTGGACGATTTATCACAACGATTGTTCGGACGCCCCTATGACGGAAATCCATTGGGAGAGTATATTTCAATCGGCATGTCTCGGGCAGGCGAGAAAGCCGGCACCGGATCATACCAGGCGGGCGGAACGGTCTCGGCCCTCATGCAATACGCGCTCTCACGGGGGCATTGCGACGCCGCCGTGGTCACCGACCGGGAGCGACTGCTCCCGGTTCCGCGTTTCGTCACCACGCCGGAAGAGGTCCGTGCCTGCGCCGCTTCAAAGTATACGGCGGCACCCACGCTCTCGGCGCTCCACGGCGCCATGAAGGCGGGGTTTACCCGTATCGGCATGGTGGGAACACCCTGCCAGGTCCTGGCCACGGCCCAGCTTCGCTCCAACCCCATGCAGGAAGAGGCTTTTCAGGATCCCACGGGGCTTGTGGTCGGTCTTTTCTGTACCTGGGCACTGGACTACCGGGCCTTCGAGTCATTCCTCTCCGCCCGGATCGACAGGAACAGCATCGAGAAAATCGACATCCCCCCTCCTCCATCTGAAATAATGGAAATTTTTCTTACCGGCGGTGACAAGATCGAGTTTCCCCTCAGTGAAATCCGGAAACTGGTCCCCGCAAGCTGCTCCTACTGCATCGATATGACTTCTGAATTCTCCGACATATCGGTGGGCGTCATGGAAGGGCGTCCGGAAATGAATTCACTGATCGTGCGCACGGAACGGGGCCGTCGCATTGTTGAAGAAGCGCAGCAGGAAGGCTATCTGATGCTTTCCGAAATGCCCCGTGAAAACCTGGAACATCTGGTATGGGCCGCCGGCAACAAGAAGAAACGTGCCCTTCTGAAGGCAACGGAAGAAGGCATCGTCAACAGGGCGGGTGAAGACCGGCTATCATATCTCAGAATAAACCGTGAAACTCTCGATAAATATATCCTGTAACTGACGGGAGGCAAGAATGTCATACCTCAATGATAATCAAGAAGGGTCTGTCCATCTTCTGATGGGAAACGAAGCGATCGTGCGGGGTGCGCTCGAAGCGGGCATGCGAGTGGCCGCCGGCTATCCCGGCACACCGTCGTCGGAAATTATAGAAGCCTTTTCGAAAGTGGCCCGTGAACGCAACATATACGCCGAGTGGTCAACGAACGAAAAGGTCGCCATGGAGGTATCGGCGGCAGCCTCATTCGCCGGTCTCCGCACCATGTGTATCATGAAACAGAATGGTGTCAATGTAGCATCGGATTTTCTTCTTCACCTCGCCAGTTCGGGGACCCGCGGCGGGATGGTGCTTGTGGCCTGCGACGACCCCGGCGCCCTTTCAAGCGTCAATGAAGGCGAGTCTCGAATCTTTGCGCGACTCGTCGAAGTCCCGCTGCTCGAGCCGGGAGATCTCCAGGAAGCCAAGGATATCACCAAATGGGCCTTCGAACTGTCGGAAGAGATCAGAAACCTCGTCATGGTCCGCAGCGTGACCCGCATGTCCCATGCCAGCGGCAACGTCACCTACGGGAAGCTTCCGGACACGGAAGCGCTGGCCGATTTCAAGTGTGACGGCCCCATGTTCGATCCCGACCGGGGTCCCATGATCAGCATGATCGTTGGCGCAGCGGATCTCCAGCACGGCCCCCAGCAGGAAAAGCTCAGGAAGGCGGCACGCATATTCGAAGAGTGTCCCTTCAATACCTACCGGGGTCCGGAAAAACCGGAGCTCCTGATAATTACGAGCAGTGCCTGCAATCTTTACAGCAGGGAAGCGGTGCGACTGCTCGCCGCGGACGACCGCGTGGGAATATTGAAGCTCGCCACTACATGGCCACTTCCGCCAAAGCTGATCATGAAAAACCTGAAGCGAACCGACAAGATTCTCATTGTGGAAGAAGTCCTCCCCGTTCTTGAAGAACAGGTCAAGATTCTGGCGGCCGAAATGGCACCTGAAATCGGGGCCAAGCGGTTTTTCGGAAAGAATGCGGGGAATATTCCCTCGGTGGGAGAGCTGAATCCCGATATCGTGATAAAGGCGCTCTCCTCCATCCTCAACATTCCCTATACAGGCGTATCGGATTCCTTCGATAACGCAGCGCGTGAACTGGCCCGTAAGGCGGCACCGAACCGGGGACTCACCTTCTGTCCCGGGTGTCCCCACCGGGCATCATTCTGGTCCATTCACAACGCACTTGAATTGGACGGCCGAAAGGGTTTTGTGTGCGGCGACATCGGATGCTACGTCTTCGGAACCCTTCCCAGCGGGTTCAGCACCGTGAAGACCCTCCATTCCATGGGATCGGGAACGGGAATCGCCAGCGGCTTCGCCAAGCTCAGCCAGTTCGGCATGAATCAGCCCGTCATATCCCTCTGCGGCGATTCCACCTTCTTTCATGCCGCCATGCCGGCGCTTGCCAACGCAGTGCACCAGAAATCGCCGCTCACCATGGTGATTCTCGACAACAACGGCACGGCCATGACCGGATTTCAGCCTCATCCCGGATCACCGAACAATGTGCTCGGCGAAGAAATGCCGGCACTCGATATCGAGGCTATCTGCCGGGCCATGGGGGCGCTGGTGGAGATTCGGGACCCCTTCGACATCGAGGGAACCCAGGAGGCCTTTCACCGCTTGATAGAACATGACGAGGGAGCAAAGGTCCTCATCCTGAGGCAAGCCTGTGCCCTCAGTCCCGAACGGCGCCACACAAAATCTTTTGAAATGAACATCGATGAGCAGATATGTCTCGGCGCAAACTGCGGATGCGACCGCTTTTGCACACGAATCTTCGGCTGTCCCGGGATCGTCTGGGATAAGGAGAAGGGGGTCGGAAGGATTGATGAATTAATCTGCGCCGGCTGCGGTGTCTGCGCCGATATCTGCCCCGCGGGTGCCATCAAGAAAAAGGAGGTAGCATAATCCGTGAACACATCAGCACTACAGAGAGATCCATATAATGTCATCATTACCGGCGTGGGCGGACAGGGAAACGTCATGGCGTCGCGCATACTGGGAAGCATGCTCGTCAGCAAGGGATATTTCGTGACGATCGGAGAGACCTTCGGCCCCTCTCAGCGGGGCGGTTCCGTCATGAGCCACCTCAGGATTTCCGGGGAATCGAGCTGGAGTCCCCAGATTCCGGCACACCGGGCTGACCTGATCGCATCGCTCGAACCCGCCGAGGCCGTCAGGGTCATGGCGCAATACGGAAATCCCGATGTGCATATACTGTGCAACACCCGGCCCATTTATCCCGTGCCGGTCATCAGGGGTGAGGAAGAATATCCCTCTGTGGAAGATATCAAGGCCTCCCTGCGGTCGCTGGCCTCACACACCTTTTTTATCGATGCGACGGAAGAGGCGCAGAAACTCGGCAACACCATCTTTGCCAATATCATCCTGCTGGGGGCAATCTACGGAACCCATCTGCTTCCCCTGGAACGGGAAGATTTCGTCGAGGCGATCTCACAGCGGTTTCGTCAGGACCAGGTTGAAATCAATTTGACCGCATTCGACCGGGGATGCGAACTGCTTGCCCGGTGAGGCATCAGGGGACGGCCGGAACGTTCAGGGGCGGGGAAGGTTCATCATGAGGCCGGGGTCGGCTCCTGCTCAGGTTGAACGGGAATTTCAGGCGCACGTACAACGCCCGGATGGCCCTTCTTTTTCTTGGCCTCATACAACGCGTCATCCACATGGCGGAGTATATCGTCAAGCTGGATTCTCCCCTCGGGCACCATGGCAAGGCCGAAGCTGACCCCTACCCGCATTCCTCTGCGCCGGGCCCATTCCCTGAAATCACTCTGCAGGCGAATCGCCACGTTTTCGGCAGAATTCATGGTAGTGTTTGTCAGGATAAAGACAAACTCATCGCCGCCGTAACGGGCCATGATGTCGGTCTTGCGGAGCCTTCCGCGCATCATGTCGGAAAAATACTGCAGAACCGTGTCTCCCACGGCGTGACCAAATTCGTCATTCACCTCCTTGAAATTATCCAGATCGCCGAAGACAAAGACCAAAGGCATATGCGCACGCTCATGCAGGAAAAGGAGGTATTCGGCGGCTTTTACAAAGGCCCGCCGGTTGAGA
>CAYTUH010000265.1:0-4457 GCA_964441165.1 uncultured Syntrophaceae bacterium | reverse complement strand
GACCCTCTATGAAGAACGAATAAAGTCTCAAAATCCACACGTGGAAGGACTCGTGTTATACACATCACTTGAACCCTGTCCCATGTGTCTGGCCCGCATTATTACTTCAGGCGTGCAAAAAGTCTATTATCTGGCGCCTGATCCCCAGGGCGGCATGGTCCATCTTTTCAAGAATCTTCCTCCGATCTGGCGGGAAATCGCGCGAGGAAGAACGTATGAACCGGCTCAATGTTCCCCGGAACTGAGAGATATGGCACACAACGTCTTCAAATATTCTTCCGATATGCTGGATGAACGGCTGAAAAAAGAATAACCGGTCAGCCCATCGCTTCTGCCGGGGCGGGTCCTGCGCGGCTGAGCATTTTTGTTGTTCTTTGATTGCAGGGGGAAATTTTTACGGTATGGGAGGAAGACGATGTATCTCAAAAAGATGACACTCATTCTGATCATCGGCATCATTTGTTCCTTTTCTGTCAGGGCATTCGGCACGGTATTCCCTCAGATGTTCGAAAATGTGTACATGGTGAAAGGAACCATCCTGGTTCATTTTTTCTTCATTATGTCCCACCTTTTCTTCTGGGTCTTTTTCTATAAGGAATATGCGTCCACGAAGACCACGGTTCTGAAAAAGGCGTGCCTCCTTGTAATCATCGGCTCCACAGCGGTAGCCGTTCTCTACATAAAATATATTCCCTTTGTATTTGATATGAAGGTTCTTTTCCCACTGTTTCTCATGAGCCCCTATGTCGATACGCTTGTGCCGTTCGTAAGCACCATCTTCCAGCTGATCTTCTTTGTCGCTTTCAAGAACGTGACGGAATCAAAAGAAAGAGAAGTGTTACACAAACCCATCGTAGCGATTATTGTCGGGATTTCCATTTTTCTCTCTTTTCATCTGATCGTCATGCTCAATTTTCTTTCTGCCAATCAATTCGAATGGCTTGAGCATATGCCGCGAATGGTTGCCGCCGGTACTGTTCCTCTTCTCATTGCAGCCGTTTTCCTGATCCTCTATTTCTATTACAGATTCTACTGTTTTCTGGATTTAAGCTATGATGCAGTCGAAAAAAATAGACATTGAAGTTCACCGCAACCTGTTGCGGAGAGCTTCAATGAATAAAAATCAGCGCGATGCTCACCCCAAAATCCCCCAGCTTTCAAGGCGGTTGCCACGTTACCCACATGAAACCCGCATCTTCATACTGAATTCCCCTTTTCGGCGTTGAACCGGCACCTGCACCGCCGGTTAGTGGCAGTTGGTTTCTGGAGGAGTACCGTGACGAGTCATCCGGTGCGTAAGCCCATTGTCAAGGCTTGCAAAATTTGTAATAATGCCGGCATATGAAAAAGAGGATGGCCACGTAAAGGGAACGTCAATAAGAGAACAGGTATTCAGGAGTTGAAAATGGACAAGACGACGAAAATAGGAATCATCATCTGTGACCGCTACCGCCGTTGTGCCGGAGGCAAGTGCATCCGGTCGATGAAGAACAGGGAAGGTGCGTTCAGTATCTATAAGGATGCCGATGTGGAACTGGTCGGCTACACCACCTGTGACGGATGCCCGGGCGGGAATATCGAATATGCCGGCGAGGAAATGGTGAAGAACGGTGCGGAGGTCATTCACCTGGCGACGGGTTTTGTGGTCGGCTATCCCCCGTGTCCCTATATCGACACCTTCAGAAACTTTCTCGAAAAACGGTATGACGTGAAAGTCGTAATCGGGACGCACCCGATTCCGCAGAAGTATCTCGATATGCACGGACATCTGGGTACCTGGGTGCATCCCGAAACCGAACCGCTTCTGGCCGCCATCCTGGCGGACGAAGAAATCCGCCAGGCCTATAACTGACGGTGTGGCCGGGGTGCCGGAGGCCCGTGCTGCGGTTCGCCTCTATATGTAGGGGAAAATCCTTTCCATGACGAAGCGGAAGTTGCTCTTTACCTGCTCCGTTCCCGAGACGATTCCGATGTGTCCCGGCAGGAGGTATTCCACTTCCAGTTCCGAGAGACGCCGGATGCTTTCCTTCAGGAGTGCGCCGCTGCCGCCCGGGAAATCGGTCCGTCCCACATTCTGGTCGAAGATGACGTCGCCCGGCAGAAGGGCTTTCTGCGCCGGCCAGTAGAGTGCAACGGAGCCGGGGGAGTGACCGGGGACGAGGATTACCTGGAAGGACTCGCCGCCAAGTTCGAGTGATCCCTCGTCGAGATGGAGATCGACGGCGATATCGGGTGACTTCATGCCGAAGAGATGGAACATCTCCTTCCCGACGCCGTTGAAGAATTCCTCTTCCTTTGCGTTGAGCCCGATAGAGACATCGGGGCTGCCGCTGAAAAATTCCGATCCCTGGAAATGGTCTGGATGGCAGTGGGTATTGATGATGTAGCGGATATCCTGCCGGTCTATCCCGTCTTTTTCCATGCGTTTCAGCAGGTCGGGGAGATGTGCCGTGAGGCCCGGATCGACGAGGGCCTGAACGGTGCCGCCGAGATAGTAGCTGTTGCAGTTGTTTTCAAAGGGGTTTGTCCATTCATAGACATAGATTTCTTCCGTAAGCTTCATTACACACCTCTCGATTTATTGATATATTCGTGCAGCCGCCGCAGGGGGCCGTTCCTCTATTTCGGCAGGTAGGTGAGGGGATTTTTCGCAACGTTGTCATAGCGAACCTCGAAATGGAGGCTTTCCCTGCCGGTTCGTTCTTCTCTTCCGGAGCGGGCGATTACCGCCCCCCGGGTCACCGTATCACCCACTTTCAGACTTCGGGAGTCCAGGTGTGCGTATACGGTGGTGTAATGCCTGTCATGCTTGATGATAATGGTTTCCCCGAAATATTTTATGGGTGCCGAATGGATGACCCGGCCGTTTGCGGCGGCACGTACCGGTGTTCCCTCGGAGAGGCTTATCTTTATTCCCGTATTTCTCATACCGCTCGACTGCTTTCCGAATTTCGACAGGATGGTGCCCTTTGCCGGCCAGACGAAACGGGTCTTCGCTCGCGATGTCACCGGCGTTTTTCGGGGCGCCGGCGGCGGATCCGGTTTCTTTTTGACGACGGGTTCCGGACGTGGCGTCGGCTTTGGTGTCGGTGCGGGCTTCGGCGCCACCTGTTTCCTGGGGGTGGGGGGAATCTTCTTTACCGGCGCCGGGATGTCGGTGGTGACGCGCACGCGATCGGCGCCGGGGATAAAGAGGAGACTGCCCGCCTCGATACGGCGTGCATCATCTATGCCGTTGGCTTTGGCAATCGTATCGACTTCGCAGTTATAGGCCTGGGCGATGCGCCACAGTGTTTCGTCCTTTCTGACCGTATGATAGACGCCTCTGTCACGGACGGAGCATGCCGTCAGCAGCAGAAGCGCGAAAATGATGAGGAGTATCCTTTTGTCGAGTCTCTGATTCCCTACAAAAGCCATTTAATCAGGACAAACCCTCCTACCAGGAGTAGTACGAAGACTACCGCCAGTGCATTGAAATAACGGTCGATAAAGGAACGTATTCCGGGACCGAACCGGTATATGAGCCAGCCCACCAGGAAAAACCGTGCCGCCCGTGACAGTGCCGAGGCGACGAGGAAGACGGGAAAATTGATCTTGAATGCCCCCGCAGAGATGGTGAACACCTTGTAGGGGATGGGGGTGAATCCCGCAATGCCGACGGCGAGCGCGTTGTAGTGATTGTAAAGATCACCCACGCTCCGGTACATCTCCATGAGGTCATAAAACCGGATAATGCGGAATCCGACGACTTCCATGAACTGATAGCCGATCAGGTACCCGATCACACCGCCGATCAACGATCCCGCCGTGCAGACCAGCGCGTACCGGAATGCCTTGGCGGGGATCGATATGGCCAGGGCGATGAGAAGCACATCGGGCGGTATGGGGAAGAAGCTCGATTCGGCGAGGGCGAGGATGAAGAGCGCCCAGGTACCGTAGGGCGTTTCCGCCCAGTGGAGAACCCATTCGTACAGTCGTCGTAACATAGAGGGCTTCAACCTTTCCACCCGTATTCTCCAATCAGATCCACGAACCGGCACCCTCCCAGATCTTCTTCCTCATAGTCGCCCGCGGAAATCCGCGTGACCCTCAGGAGGGTCTGTATATGCCTGCTGCCCACCGGGATGACCAGCCGACCTCCCGGCGCAAGCTGCTTCTTGAGCGGCAGGGGGACGTCGGGCGATCCGGCGGTCACGATAATGCCGGCGAAGGGGGCCTCCTCGCTGAGAGCGGCGCCACAAAAATCGGCGGGAAAATACCCATCAATCCAAGCGGCGGGCTCGAGTCACGGGGCCACCCCATAGGCGCATCGGGCCTCGCCCAGATACACGAACTCGTGACCCAGGTGCGCGGGGCGGCCGGGGCACGCCAGGACAGGGGCGCTCGCATCGCGCTTGCCGAAAGCGGCGGCGCAGCGCTCGGCCAGGAAGACGCCGCGATGTGCATCCATATCCTGG
>CAYTUH010000264.1:0-4493 GCA_964441165.1 uncultured Syntrophaceae bacterium | reverse complement strand
CAGGACCTGGATGCACTGCATCTGCGGGACAAACTGTTTTTCGGACACCAGATAATCCGGGTGTCCCTGTTCATCGGGCGGCTGGTAGACCACATTTCCCGCGACAGCGAGAAATTCTCCACACTGATCCCGCGCCTCTTCAGGAGTGGAGGCCGAACTCCCGATACCGAAGGCACAGATATCCTGCGGAAAGGTCAGGACCTTGACCGAGCCGGCGTCCACCTTGTGCCAGGGTTGCCAGTCCGCCGGCACGGAAAGCGTCAGTCCCGCAGGCTCTTCAAGAATGAAGTGTTGAATACCCGCGTTTCCCGTTGCGCCATCGCCGCCCTCGGATCCGGCCGCCGGCATATCCTCGGGGAGTCCTTCTGCCAGCCACATCTGAAATCCCGACATGCGGAGCGTATCTTCCACAAAGGATGTGGGGTTCACAATGAGCAGGCGGCCCTGGACGGTATTCAGCTCCTTAAACACCAGCAGGAGTGCCCGGATACCGGCTGAACTGAGGAAGACCAGTTCCGAGCCATCAATGACCAGGTGATGCTGCCCTTCGCGGATACACCGTAAAAGCGTATCGGTGAAATAATCCGCCCAGGAGGCATCCAGCCGGCCTTTCGGCTGAATGCGCAGATATTTGCCCCGCTGTTCCTGTTCAATTTTCATGATCTGTCCTGTTTATCATTCTGCTTTGTATATGCGTGCCTTCTTCATTAATTCATCCGACACAGCAAGGTGATATTTCTCTGCCAGTTCCGGATTGAGTATCAGCTTTTCGGACCGGGTATTGTTGAAGGGAATCTCCCGGGGACTTTCTCCTCCCAGGACCTTGACGGCCTTTTCCGCCGCTTCCAGGCCGGCATCGTAATAATCACGGGCAAGACAGAGGACACCGCCGTCCTTCATCTGGTCGCTGTCAAAGACAAAGACGGGCAAATCGCGTTCCGAGGCTTTCCTGGCGATGAGGGCAAACCCCGGACGTGTCAGGTTGTCCACGATCTGGCCCACAATCTGGATATCCTTGCCGCAGAGTTCTATGGCGGATTGCGCCACGTCGGCGCTCGAGGTGACGGGAACGGCGACAAGCTCGATCCCCTCTTTTTCAAGGGCCTCCTTGAACCAGTCCTTATAAAGGACGCTGTTGATTTCCGTCGGCGTGAAGCGTGTCCCCGCCCGTCTGACACCGGGCAGCGTTTCCCTGATCAGCCGTGCCATGCCGTCAAAGGGTGAGCGGGTGCTGATGCCCGTCACGTTCGGCAGATGGTCCGTCTCGCTTTTGCCTGCGCCGGCCCGCACGCCGTCTCCCACACCGGTAAAGACGATCTTCGTCTCCTCCCCGGCCTGGCGCAGGGCGGCCTGAAGCGACGGGGTCGAAATGACCATCAGCAAATCCACCCGGTCGGCTTTCACGGTCGTCATGATGCTGGACAGGGTAGACATATCACCCTGCGCGTTATACACGTTCAGGGTATAGTCCCGCCCCTCCTTCAGCCCGGCACGCGTAATGCCATCGATAAGGCCCTCCCGGCACCGTTCGGCGAATTCCGTCTCACTGTAGAGCACCATGCGCAGTTTGAAGGGATGGGTATGGGTGGCAACAGCTTTTTTCCCGGGCTTGACCTCTTGACGGCTTTGAGCGGCCGTCAGTTTCTGAACGGATGGGCTGATTCTCCATCTGTCTTTCAGGGATCCAAGGACATCATGATTCAGGCGCAGTTGTTCCGGGATGACATTCTCGATGCGGAAGGCGGCTGCGTGTTTCCCTCCCAGAATCGCAGCGGCGATATCCCCGGTATATTGTCCCACGGTGTAGTAGTCAGCTCCGACTCCGAAGAGGGCACCCTTCTCCGCATCCCTTGGATCATTGGTAAAAACGGGAATTTGTGCCTGCGATGCCAGATTGATGATCAGTCCGATGGAGGCGATGGCCACCGTATCGCCGCCGATCCAGATGGCATCCACATTTTTTGCGATTATCGAGCGGGCTGCGTCCGATACTTCAGAGGTGTTGGCGGCAGTCGCTTCAACGAGATCGATCTTCAGCTCCCTGCAGATGCCCCGTGCTTTATTCAGGCAGGCTTCCGAACACTGCTCGCCGGGATTCCAGACGACTCCCAGGCGCATGAGTCCGGGATTCATGTCGTGGGCAATCCTGATTGCACTTTCTACCGGCTGAAAGGTGCCGACACCGGCCATGTAGGGAGGATGCTGGTCTGCTCCGGGACCGGTGATTCCCACTCCCGTCCCGTAAGGATCAGTGACGGCGCCGAACACATGGGTCTTGTGAGTGGACACATTGGCTTTGGCAAGGGTCTGCAGGGCTGTGGTGCTGGCGGTAATGACCATCGCATAAGGACCGTTTGCAATATCACGGGCCATGGTATTGGCTGTGCTGAAGTCTCCCTGGGGGTTATAAAAACGGATGTTTTTCCCATCGGGCGCCCGGTATCCACTGTCCTGAAGGCGGTCGACTACACCGGACACAAAGGAATCGAGCAGGGTTGTGGAGGAGATTTGCATAACGGCGATGGATGGATAGGGCTGCGCGCTCCGATTACCATGACGTTCCCGCTGTTCTCTGTCCGAGAATAAAAGAATGGCCGATGCGACGAGAATGAGTGTGACCACTAACCATAATTGCCTGAAGATGTCTTTCATCTATTTCCCTGTGAGCGTGAATTGAACAGCGAGCGCATTCCCCACTGCGTGCGGCGGGGCGAGCAAGCGAATATGAAATTACATTTTTCCTAACAATCGGAGATTCTCCGTAACTTGTGACGGGGAGCTCCAATTTTTCCAGAACTATAAACGCCCTGACAAACTGCCACAGTCAGCTTCTCAAAGTCAACAGGAGAAAGAATTCAGAAGAAAAACGACAGTTACAAAAGGTCCAAAGGCACAAAGGCACAGAGGAAAAGCAACAGAGTGCTTCCCTGAAATATTGTCGATCGTGGAATGGAAATCGAAAAAAGAAAGCCTGGATTCCGGATAGCCGCATTGCGGATTCCGGAATGACAGGCTCATGTTTTTTGTTTATCTTTTTTGCTGACAGCTGACGGCCTCAGTAAAGGATTAACGGATTATGGATTGACGGATTGAAGAAAACGGCGATCGGCTGAAAGCTTTTACTTACTCCTTACTCCGTAATCCTTACTCCTGCGTCATTCTTCCGCCAGCACGTACGCGAAGATCAAGGGCGCGACAATGGTGGCGTCCGATTCGATCAGGAAGCGCGGCGTGTCGATGCTCAGCTTTTCCCAGGTGATCTTTTCGTTCGGCACGGCTCCGGAATAGGAACCGTAGCTGGTGGTGGAATCGCTGATCTGGCAGAAATAGCTCCAGAGCGGGATCTCTTTCATCTCCAGATCCTGCCTCAGCATGGGTACGACGCAGATGGGAAAATCGCCGGCAATGCCGCCGCCGATCTGGAAAAATCCGATGGGATTGTTCGCACTCGTTTCCCGGTACCACTGGGAGAGTGCGATCATGTACTCGATGCCCGTGCGGACGGTATGGATATTTTTGATTTCATTGCGGATGCAGTGGGAGGCGAAAATGTTCCCCAGGGTGGAGTCCTCCCAGCCGGGGACGAAGATGGGGAGGTTCTTTTCGCAGGCCGCCATCATCCAGCTGTCCTTCGGATCGATCTGATAATAAGAGACCAGCTTTTCTTTTTTCAGGATGCGGTAAAAGAATTCGTGGGGGAAATAGCGCTCGCCGTCACGGTCAGCCTGAAGCCATTCGTCGATGATGGCCCCTTCGATGCGTCGGATGGCCTCTTCCTCGGGGATGCAGGTGTCGGTAACGCGGTTGAGGTGCTGCTTCAGGAGCTTCTGCTCGTCTTGGGGCGTCAGATCACGGTAGTGGGGAATTCGCACGTAGTGGTCATGAGCGACGAGATTGAAGATGTCTTCTTCGAGGTTCGCTCCCGTGCAGGTAATAGCATGTATCTTGTCGCGGCGTATCATCTCGGCCAGCGACAGACCCAGCTCGGCCGTACTCATGGCGCCGGCCATGACCATGAACATCTTTCCCTCCGATGCCAGGAGCTTCTCATATCCCTCGGCGGCGTCGATCAGGGCGGCGGCGTTGAAATGCCTGAAATGATGCGTGATAAATTCCTTCACCTCTTGTGCGTTTTTCATGATCTTTGATGGTACCTCTCTAAAATATGCCTGTATCCGGCATGTTATCCCTTGATTATTTTGGCGGGCACCTTATCACAGCTCCGCGGTAAAGACCATATATTTTGAACTGTTTCAAAGGGAAACCGCCGGACATTATCGGTTATATAAAAGCCGAAAACAGCGTCATTGCGAACAGATTTATATTGCTTCGGGCAATTGCAATGACAGACTTTCTTGTTGTTTCTTTATGTTTACCGATGTGAAGAGCTTACAACGAAAAGCTTATTTTCTGACTGCTGATTGCCGACAGTTACAAGCTTTTATTCTTATTTCTGACTCCTGACTCCTGACTTCTCGAAAAAGCTGAAAGCT
>CAYTUH010000263.1:431-4501 GCA_964441165.1 uncultured Syntrophaceae bacterium | reverse complement strand
CCGCTTCAGCAGCGCGCCCATGAGGGCTGCTCCCGTGAGGGCCCTGCCCAGGGCCGCCGATGCCGTGGGCGAGGTGCCGTGAAGGCGGCAGGCCTCGTTCACCAGTTCCGTCGTGTCGCAGGCCAGTCCCCGCACATTCGCCTCATCACTGAGTACGCGTACGAGGCGATTCTTCATGCCGGTTTTCTCTTCAGACATTTAAAGCTGTTCCTCTCTCCCGCCGTGGAAAAATGACTGTCCCGTCACCACGGCAGATCGATACATCATGCGATTGTAATGATACCCATTGAATCGGTGCCGCCCTCCCGGCCGGAAAACTTCCCTTCCGTCAGGATAAGGCGGTCGCCCTGCCCGACATGGCCCTCCCGGGCAAGGGTCTCGATAATCTCCCCATACCACCGGTCCGTATCGGTCTTCATCCTCACCGGACAGACACCGTAGGAAAAATTCAGAAAATTGCAGACGCTCTCGTCCTCGCTGCAGGCAATGATCCAGCTCTCAGGCTTGAATCGCGAGATCCGTCGGGAGGTGGTTCCCCGGGCGGTGGGCGTCAGGATACAGGGAGCCTGGAGCGCATGGGCGGCCTCGGCGACATTGAGCGAGATGGTGTCGGGGATGGTGATCTGCCGGGAGCGCAGGTCCTCTTTCAGCCGGTCCCGCAGGAAGGTCAGCGAGCGCACCCCTTTCCTCCGGCGTTCCATGGTCGCGGCAATGCGCACCATCATGGCGATGGTTTCCACGGGATACTTTCCGATGGCCGTTTCCTCCGACAGCATCACACCGTCGGGCCCGTCGAGAATGGCGTTGGCCACATCGGTCGCCTCGGCCCTGGTGGGCCGCCTGTTGTCGACCATGGACATGAGCATCTGCGTGGCCGTGATCACGGGGCGGCAGAACAGATTCGCCTTCCGGATCAGTTCCTTCTGCACGATGGGCACGTCCTCGATGGGAATCTCCACGCCCAGATCGCCCCGGGCGATCATGATGGCATCGGTGACCTCCAGGATTGCGTCGATATTGTCGACGGCTTCGGCCCGCTCAATCTTGGCAACGGTGTAGATGCGCGCGCCCCTGCGCCGGGCGTGTTCCCTGGCCCGGAGGATATCGTTGGCCGATTCGACAAAGGATATGCTGAAGGTATCGATTCCCTCGGCGAGGGCATTATCCATAAGTTCCCGGTCCCGCGCCGTCAGGGCATCGGTAAACATCCGCGCGCCGGGGAGATTGATTCCCTTGCCCGACAGCAGCGGGCCGCCGACGATGACGACACACCTGACCCGGCCTTCACTGGCCTCCACCACTTTCAATTCGATAAATCCGTCATTCAGATAGATGGGGCTCCCCGGCACCACACTCCGGGACAAACCGCCGTAGGTGACGGGTATGGAGGCTCCGGCCGCCGCCCCGCCGTCGGCCACGAGGGTCACCTCGGCGCCTTTTTCCAGGTCAAGCGGTTCCGTGGAGAGGGTCCCCACCCGTATCTTCGGCCCGGGAAGATCGACCAGGATGGAAAGGGGCCGGCGGGCCTTTGCCGCCACCGATCGGAGCATTTTGATGTCCCGCCGATGCTCCTCGAAGATACCGTGAGAAAAATTGAGGCGGGCGATATTCATGCCCTGGGCGAGCATGGCTTCGAGCACCGCTTCGGAACGCGAGCCGGGACCGATGGTGCAGATAATTTTCGTTTTATGGGGTGTTAATGCAATATCCATAGTCTCTCTGCAGGAACAACAGGTTCGTTATGACGCCGCGATGACCGCCACGGTCATGATCTGTTTTTCTATACCACATTCCTCCGGGGGGAGTCACTCAGGGACTTTTGAATTCGGCGGTGATCGCCGCGATGCTCTCCTTGGCATCGCCGAAGAGCATGCGCGTGTTGTCCTTGTAGAAGAGGCTGTTGTCGATGCCGGCAAAGCCCGGCGCCATGGAACGCTTCAGCACGATCACCGTCTTCGCCCGGTCCACTTCGATGACCGGCATGCCGTAAATGGAGCTGTTCCGGTCTTCCCGGGCCGCCGGATTGACGATGTCGTTGGCGCCCACGATGACGCATACATCGATGTTGGCGATGCGCTGGTTGATTGCATCCATTTCGATCAGTTTTTCATAGGGGACGTCGGCCTCGGCCAGGAGGACATTCATGTGCCCCGGCATGCGTCCCGCCACGGGATGAATGGCATAGGAGACCTCGATGCCCCGTTCTTCCAGCACGTCTCCCAACTCCTTTAAGACGTGCTGCGCCTGAGCCACGGCCATGCCGTACCCCGGGACAAAGGCCACGGCGCAGGCCGCCTCGAGGACGAAATAGGCGTCCTTCGCCGTCATCGGCCTGACCTCGCCCTCCATGTCCGCTTCGGGCCCCTTCGCCGCGGCGCCGAAGCCGCCGAAAAGGACGTTGTAGAGGGAACGATTCATGGCCTTGCACATCACGTTGGTCAGGATGATGCCGCTGGCGCCGACGAGGGCACCCGAAACGATGAGGATGTTGTTCTCGATTGCCAGTCCGGCGGCGCAGGCGGCGATGCCCGAATAGCTGTTCAGGAGGGAAATCACCACGGGCATGTCGGCACCGCCGATGGGAATGACGAGCAGCACACCCAGGATGAGGGAGAAGACCATGATCCCGAGGAAGAGGAGATAGCCCTCCTGGGGATAGGCGAGAAAGAAGGTGGCCATGCTGAAAATCATGACCACCATGGCGCCGTTGAGCAGCGTCTGCCCCCGGAAGAGCAGGGGCTTCCCCGCGATGGTTTCCGACAGTTTGCCCCAGGCGATCAGGCTGCCGGAAAAGGTCACCCCGCCGATGAAGACGGCGAGGAAGATCGTCGTCGTGATAAAGAGGCCGGCGGCGGGCATCACGTGGTAGGCGCTCCACCCCACAAGGAGACTGGCGATGCCTCCAGATCCGTTGAAAAGGGCCACCATTTCGGGCATCTGGGTCATCTGCACGATCCGCGCGAAGAGGGCCCCGATGACGCTGCCCACGGCGACGCCGATCGCAAGCCACCGGTAATCGATGATCTGCTGATGGAGCAGCGTCACCACCACCGCGCAGAACATCCCCACCGCCGACAGCAGATTGCCCCGCCGCGCCGTCACGGGCGAAGTGAGCAGTTTCAGCCCGTAGATAAAGAGGACAATGGCGATGATATAAACGACGTTTACCAGAATATTTATTTGCACACTTTTCCCTCGCCCGGTTTCTTTTGAAACATCTGGAGCATCCTGTCGGTGACCAGGTAGCCCCCCACCACATTCACCGTGGCAAAGACCACGGCAAGCGTCCCCAGGACGATGCCCAGGGTCCCCCGGGCCGATCCGGCGGCGATGAGGGCTCCCACGACGGTAATGCCCGAAATGGCGTTGCTTCCCGACATGAGGGGCGTATGGAGCCGCGAGGGCACCTTGGAAATCACCTCGAAGCCGATAAAGATCGACAGGACCAGGATAAGTCCCATGCAGATGAGGCAGGCGTCACGGCATGCCTGGGGATCAACCATGTTCTTCCTCCTTCGTCATCGCCCGCAGGGTTTCGCTGACGATCTTTCCGTCCTGTGTCACCAGACAACCTTTCAGGATGTCGTCATCGGGACGGAGTTCAAATTCCCGTCGCTCGTCGTTCCAGTATTCAAGGATCAGGTTCGTCACATTGCTGGAATACATCTGGCTGGCATTGACGGCCACGCGGCCCGGCAGATTCTTCAGGCCCACGATAGTGACACCGCCTACGGTCCCTCCCCTGCCCGGCACGGACCCCTCCACGTTGCCGCCGCTCTCCACGGCCAGATCGACGATGATGCTTCCCGCCTTCATGGCGGCGACCATGTCACGGGTCACGATGAGGGGCGCCTTCTTCCCGAAGAGCTGGGCCGTGGTAATCACCACGTCGGCCGAGGCGCAGTGCCCGGCGATGCCCTGCCGCTGCAGATCGAGCTGCGCCGCCGTCAGCGCCTTCGCGTAGCCGTCACGGGTCTGACCCGTTTCGCCGAGGTCGATCTCAACGAATTTGGCGCCCAGGGACCGGACTTCCTGAGCCACCACCGCCCTGGTGTCGAAGGCCTCGACCC
>CAYTUH010000263.1:0-421 GCA_964441165.1 uncultured Syntrophaceae bacterium | reverse complement strand
GGCGTTTCGCCGTGGCGATGGCCTGGAGACCGGCGACGCCCGCCCCGATGACAAAGACCCTGACGGGCGTGATGGTCCCCGCCGGCGTCATCATCATGGGAAAAATCCGGTTGAGCCGTTCGGCCGCCACGATCACCGCCGCGTATCCCGCCAGGCTCGCCTGGGAACTCAGGGCGTCCATCTTCTGGGCCCTGGTGATGCGGGGGATCATCTCCATGCTGACGGCGCTGATACGGGAGGAGAGAAAGGCCTCCCGCAGTTCCTTTTCATTGAAGGGGTCGAAATAACTGATATGAAGGGTGCCCGGCTTCTGCCAGGCGATTTCCTGAAGGGGCGGTTTCCCGAGGCGGACCACGATATCGGCCGACGAGATCAGGGCCTGCCGGTCCTGCGTAACCGTTGCTCCCGCGGCGATGTAGGC
>CAYTUH010000262.1:1653-4503 GCA_964441165.1 uncultured Syntrophaceae bacterium | reverse complement strand
GACGCTTTACTGGTTAAAGAAGGCCGGCTATTCGACCTATGGATATCTGTACCCCGTCTATCGATTTTCTTTGGGACTGTTCGATGAGACAATCGATTTCAAAGAACATGCGCGTGTGACCGTGACGGCACAACGCGCCGTTTTCAGTTCGCTCTGGATCTATGCGAACCTTCCGCTTTTCGTGGCTGAAAGGATCCTTGATCAAGACGAATTGGATCAGATGAAGAATCAAAATCTGGTGTCCGGGTCCGCCAACATAACGTCCCTGGTAAGCTTCAGGAATTTCCTGGAGGAAGAGAGGTATCTGCCGGAATCAAATCGCTATACATTTATCCACTTGCTTATTCCTCATTTTCCTTATATATTCCGCTGCGACTGTTCGTATAACAGCGATTTGCACGTGACATCTCCGCTTGAACAGTCACGGTGCGCCACCCGGTTGATCGTTGACTTTGTGAAGACGCTCAAAGAGATAGACCGCTTTGAGAACTCGCTGATAGTGATCTGCGCCGACCACGGGGGCAGGTTCGAGATTGAAGGTGGAGCGCTCAAGAGTGTTGAGCACTGCGGGGTATACAGCACACGCTGGTCCCGGGCACGGTCTCGTGCCTTATTGTTGATAAAGCCTCCGGGGGAAAATGGAGAATTCGTTGTTTCACATGCGGAGAGTTCGCTTCTTGACGTAGCGCCGACGATATTCGCATCCATAAACATCAAAACGGGTATGAGATATGAAGGCGTTTCCCTGCTTGATTTTGTCGAATCTCCCCTCAAGCGGAAAAGAGAATATTATTTCTTCGATAAAAAGACGCGGGACAAGTGGAGCGACGAGGGGACGGATGAAATGGCCCGGTTTGTGATCGAGGACGGAGAGTGTGGCTCGCCTGAATTTATCAAGATTGGGCAATGAACACCTGTCACGTATACATAATGGAGGGTATGTAAATGAAAAAAATATTGATTCTTTTAGTCTTTTCTTTGGTTCTTTGTTTTCCTGTCGGCGCGTTCGCTTATCTGGATCCCGGCACCGGGAGTTACGTCCTGCAGGTGGTGATAGCCGTTGCCGTGAGTGGCGCTTTCGTCATAAAGACGTTCTGGAAGACACTGAAGGAAAAGATTGGGCAGCTCTTCAAAAAGGATCAGTAAGATGGCCGGGGATCTTTCGCACAGTTCTTTCCGTGACCCGAGTGGTTTTCTCTTTCACCATGGAGGCACCCTCTTTCGTCAGATAAACAATACCTATCGTGAAGACTATGAGATGCTCATGGGCTCGGGCCTTTACGAAGATCTCATTGCGGAAGATCTGATGGTGCCGCACGAGGAAGCCGATCCGGCTCTCCGGAAAACCGATGATGCCTTCAAGATCATACAGCCGGAACCCATCCCGTTTATTTCATATCCCTATGAGTGGTGCTTCAGCGCGCTGAAAGACGCCGCCCTGCTGACCTTGGCCATTCAGAAGAAGGCCCTGTCCCACGGGATGTCCCTGAAGGACGCCAGCGCCTTCAACGTCCAGTTCAGGGGGGGGACGCCTGTTTTTATTGATACCCTGTCGTTTGAACGGTACCGTGAGGGGCAGCCATGGGTTGCCTACAAACAGTTCTGCATGCACTTTCTGGCGCCGCTGGCCCTTATGAGCTACAGGGATATACGGTTCAATACGTGGTTCAAGGTCTTTATCGACGGGCTGCCCCTTGACCTGACCAGTACGTTGCTCCCCCTGAGAACACGATTTCGGTTTTCCCTCCTGTCCCACATCCACCTGCACGCGCGGGCTCAACGGCGGTATGCCGGAAAGACGGTTGACCTGTCGCAGCGCAAGTTCAGCGGGCTCGCGATGAAGGCGCTTGTCTACAGTCTGGAAGGAGCGGTCAGGGCGTTGAACTGGTCCCCAGGCGGAACGGAATGGGCGGACTACTATGAGCACACAAACTATTCGGAAGACGGCATGAACCACAAGAAGGCCGTCATTGCCGGGTTTCTTGACGAGATCAAACCGCGAACCGTATGGGATCTTGGTGCGAACGACGGCGAGTTCAGCCGTATCGCACGTTCCCGGGGAATACCGACAGTCTCTTTCGACATAGACCCCGCCTGTGTGGAGGAAAACTATCTCAAGGCGCGCGGGGAGCATGAAACCGGGCTCCTTCCCCTCTTGTTTGACGCCATGAATCCCGCTCCCGGCCTGGGATGGGCTAATGACGAGAGGATGTCGGTCGCCTCCCGCGGTCCGTGCGACACCGCGATGGCTCTCGCGCTGATTCACCACCTGGCCATATCCAACAATGTTCCCCTGCGCAATATTGCGGAATATCTGAACACGCTGTGCAGATCGCTGATCATTGAATTTGTTCCGAAAGAAGACTCGCAGGTTCAACGACTATTGGCGACACGGGAAGATATTTTTCCGCACTATGATCAGAAGCACTTCGAGGAACATTTCGACAGCTATTTTCAGATCATTACGTCGAAAGAAATACATGATAGTTCGAGGGTACTGTATCTCATGAAGAGGTGTGATGATAGTCCGGTCGAAAGCACCGAAGCGGGTATCGGATCGTAAGGATGCGAAGCAATATTGACCATTTTGTAGAGATATGCGGTAGCATCATTGACATGCGGAAGCCTATCTGTGAAGTGAATGCTTCCCACACAGAGGAGCCATGCAATAATGATGATCTGAGAGGGTTTTCTCCCGGCAAGGATTCCATAGAGTGCACTATTCATTGCGGCCCGGGTGCGGACACAGTCGAGGATGCTGAAAATCTCCCATTCAAAGACGAAACGATCGGCAGTATTATCATAGCGGGTTCTTCCGGGAGCATAATGCGATCAATGAAGGCGTTTCTT
>CAYTUH010000262.1:611-1643 GCA_964441165.1 uncultured Syntrophaceae bacterium | reverse complement strand
AGATGCATCGTGTTCTTCAACCGGAAGGCGTCCTGCTGATAGCCGTGTTATTCCCGGATGATCTGCCCGAAGACCTGCGTGTAACGCCGGAGGTTCTTTGGCAATCGCTGGACCGGTTCAGGACAAAGATTGTCCTCTACCACGGCAGGGAAAAGAGGCCCCATGCCATCTATGCTCTTGCAGCCAAAAAACTGATGCAGCCCCAATTAACGACGAAAATTATTGACGCGGTACAAGCAGTGCGTGGTAATCCGGGGGCGGCATTACAAAACACGCCGAACAGGGCTTCCGGCGAGCTGGAGAATGGGCCACAGCTGTTTGAGAGTGTGCCTCTGCTTGTGGAGGGCAGACTGGCCGACTGCCTAGCCGAGACCGAGACGGCGTCCTGCCGGAACGTGTTCGACTCTGATGGAAAACGTTCCGGGATGATTTCCAGGCTCAATGTGATTTTTAAAAGGACGAAGAAACCGAAGGTTGCGCTGATCTATCCCCCATTCATGAAATCCCCCGACAGGCAGGATACGCAGGATCGGGTTATTATTCACGGGCTGGGTTTAATGATTAGTTATGCACGTGAGAGAGGTCACGATTTTGAGCTGATTGACAACAGGATGCTTGAGGATTGGGATATGTTCCGCGACAGGCTGGCCCGATCGGAAGCTGAAATCGTTGGTATCAGCATCCTTACGGTTGATTTCCCCGCCGCGGTGCGTTGTATCTCCATTATTAAGCAGGTTCTCCCCAAGGCAAAAATTATTGTCGGCGGACTGCACCCGTCTATCGCTGCCGAAGAAATTGCTGCCTGCCGGGACATCGACTATATCATAAAAGGGGAGGGGGAACTGACGTTTGTCGATGTGGTCGACGCGCTGGCAGCCGGTCGTACCCCCGGACGTCTTCTCTATGGTCGAAAGCCCGATCTTGACAGGCTGCCGTTTGTTGACAGGGATATTTTCGGTGGGAATGAGCATCTTATGCCTCCGCTCTGGTTTGGTGAAACTCCGTGGGTTTCAATGATCACTTCGCGCGGCT
>CAYTUH010000262.1:0-579 GCA_964441165.1 uncultured Syntrophaceae bacterium | reverse complement strand
AATTGCTCATTTTGTGCCCCGACGGCCCGGATCATGTTCGGCAAAACAGTCAGAAGGCGAAGCCCCTCGAACGTCATTGAGGAACTGAAGCTTCTCCGTGAAAAATATGGCTTCAAACACGTCCGTTTTTATGATGACAATATCATTGAGAACCCCAAATGGATCAAGGAATTCTGCGCGTTATATCGCAGGAATAACTTCGTGGCGACATTCGGCCTCGCCGGGCGGGCAGACCTTATATGCAAGCGCCCGGAACTGATTGCACAGCTCGCCGGTGTCGGTTTATGCGAACTGAATGTAGGGTTTGAAAGCGGCAGCCAGCGTATGCTTGACCTCTTAAACAAAAGAACCACTGTGGAGCAGAATATCCAATCAGCACGGATACTCAAAGATCATGGGGTGAAGATTGTTGCCGGTATCATGCTTGGAATGCCGGGTGAAACCAACGATGAAATGCGTCAGACGGTCGACATGATTGACATAATCCAGCCTGACTGGATAGATCCGAGCTACTTCACCCCCTACCCGGGAACGACTATTCATGAATACTGCATGAAAAAAAATTTGATTGTCATGTCG
>CAYTUH010000261.1:0-4520 GCA_964441165.1 uncultured Syntrophaceae bacterium | reverse complement strand
GTCTTCCCAAGACCCGGTCCGGTAAGATCATGCGCAGAATTCTCAGCAACGTAGCCGCCAGCGACTTCACCGATTTCGGAGACACCTCCACCCTGGCAGAACCGGGTGTGGTGGATGAACTCGTAGAAGGAAGAAAGAAACTGGGCTAAGTTTCTGAGATAGTCAGGTTGGAAGGGGCTTCAGGAGTCATGTTCTGAAGCCCCTTTTTCGTCAGGGTTGCTTCACTCATACATGCGTTGAAATCGCAGGTCGGATGCTGTGCTCGGGCAGGATATACGAAAGGCAGGGCCCTTCCGGACCCTGCCTTTCGTCTGGTCCAACTGCTCTTCCGGTTCAATAGGTTACGAAGTTCACACGCCCCAGTGCCGCGCCGCCCGGACCGTAAATGGCGGGAGGGATGCCCCCTGCCAATCCGGGAAGGAAATAAAGAGGTGCCATCCACTCCTTGAATTCCTGCACGCCGGGATCTGGACTGAAATCGATACGGAAGTTTATGTAGTTCGCCGGAGGAATAGGCGTTCCCGAAGCGTCCTTCGGTACGATGGGGAACCCGTACCCGGTTACCACATTCAGCATCTGCAGCGCGTAGAGGTCCACCGCAATATGATATAAACCCGGAGCAAATGGATTCACCAATGTTGCAGGTCCCAAGCAGAAGGGATCAGTTGGTGAGTACGTATATACCGCCCGCACTCCATTGAATCCCGGAAAGGCATATGCCGGGTTATAATCGATCTTGATCCCCGAGAAATTCAGGTAGTAGTCGGAGCCTATCATTTGAGAAAGAGAGAGGCCCACTTCGCAGATGGTGTACAGCTCAAGGCCGGTGACATAGGCGTGCATGAGCGGATACCCGGGTGGAACTGATTGGTAAGGAGAAATACCGAGGGGGAGCATATTGTAGACATCGGAGAAGGTGACGGCCCCCGTCTTCCCCTTATAGAGACTGTCGCGGATGACGCCGCTCGCCACGATACCCACGTCTACGGGGCTCGCAGGGTAGTTCAATGGCGCCAGCGCATTGGCAATGTTGCGAAGCGAATCGGCGCAGAGACTGCCGATGCCCGTCACCTGGAAGGCTGCCTTTTCAAGGTCAAAGGTGGTTGCTGAAACGGACGTATCCAGTTGAACTCCAAGGGGTGCGAGGTATGCATTCATCGCCGTATGGTACCCCTCGACTATTCCCTGTACCACGGGATCACCCGGTATCGTGTCATCAATGGGGATAAGGGTCCACTCATAGCCGACGATACGGTCGAGTGTGTCGTTATAGGTGATGTCGAGCCTGCTTATCCATTCGCCGTAGGAACCGGGCGAAAAGATGATCGTGTTCGAATCGCCCTTTACAAACGCGTCATGGGTTGCCGTGTGGAAGTGGCCCGAGGCGATAATGTCAATGCCCTCGACATCGGCGGCGAGATCGGCGTCATCTCCGGTCCCGTCGGTCTCGACTCCGCCGTGAGACAGGACGATGACCAGATCGGCACCGTCGTTGTTCTTGAGATCATCCACGTAATCTTGAAGATAATCGCCGTGTTTGAAGGTAATCGGTGATGCCACGGGTGATTTTTCGTCGGAATCGGGGCCCATCTGTCCCAGAAAACCTAGCGTGAGGCCGTTGGGCAGCTCGATGACCTTCTTGTCTGCGATAACGCCCATGCCCATGAGCGCTTCTATGCCGTCATCTCCCGTACCGGGAACTCCATCGGGTATCGTATTGGTGGCGAGAATGGGGACAGTAAAACCCTCAGGACTCGTCAATGCGTTGAAGAGGAGCATTGCCAGACCCTGCGGTGCCCAGTCGAATTCATGGTTGCCCAGTGTTACGGCGTCATACCCCATGATCTGCATAAACTTGAGGGCAATGGGATCGAGGGCGGTGAGGTCATAGGTGGTTCCCATGAAGAAATCGCCTGAATCCAAGAGAAGCACGGGAATCCCTTCTTCCGCCTGTTCCTCGCGGACCTGATTGATCACCGTCGCCAGCCTCGCATAGCCGCCGAGGACGCTGTCGTTATCGGCAGTATCGCCGGGGGTGTAATCAATAAAGGGGCCGTAGCCGCTGGCGTGGTGGTGTACGTCCGATGTCTGGAGGATCGTGAGGGAAACCCCCTTCGATAGTACGTTGACCCTGTCGGTACCCTGAAAAGGAATAGACGATGACGATACGTTACCACTCACCGTCAGGTCTTCGGAACCCACAAACATGCGATCCTTGGCAAGCTGCCTGTCAAACTTCACCATCAGGTCCGGGACGCCATCAGCGTCATAATCCCCGACCGTTGCCGGTCCTGCTTCAGCGGGTATGGTGTAGCCATTCACCTCCAGTGACACCGTGCCCATGTCGATGTTTTCCACATCGTAGGGGGCAGGCAGTTCGATATAGGCGCTTATGGAGTTCCCCCGAGCTTTAAGATTGATGACATCCGGTTCAACGTTGACGTCAGCCGCGATTGGCGTCACACTGTTCGCAGTTGCCCCGCAAACGAGCGTGAGTGCCGTGACTAAAACAATGCCGGTCATGATGCATACTTTTGATACCACGCTTCCTTTCATAGCGACCTCCTTGCCTCTCATGATTCAGAAAAACCATGTTGCCTTCCGACGCCTTTGTGCAGACGTTTACGGAAGAATTCCGTGGACATGTAAAAGTCTTATTACTCGAATACGTTAAAATGTTTACCGGATATAACGTGTGAGATTATTTGAATGTTGCAGGCGAAAACAGGCAAGGGAATTTGCAAAAGGTAAAGAAACTGAAAGGTGAAGAAACGTTCTTGAATCCGGGCATATTGTTATGAAGTACAATCCAGCGTTAAAACACATCACGAATATCTGTCTCACAGACTTTATAAATATTTGAAACTGTGAGGTTTGTCAAACAAAAATTTTTCGCGTTGCAGGCTTTGCAGCATAAATCGTGGCCCCTGTTGAAGCTGTGATAGGGCTCATGCCGCACGGCATATCTGTTCCTCTGTCACAACACTGCATCGAAGCCCCCGTCCATTATCGGCAGAGAGCGATCCGATTAATGTGTTGATGGGTCAGCCATGTCCTGCCTTTCTATTTCCGCGCCCCTGCTCAAAGAGCGTTTTGTATCCACTGTATTGCTCTTTTCCCACGATATTGTCCGGTCCCACCGCCTCGGCGTGCAGCGTCACCAAGTCAATCTTAACAATCCAGAATCATG
The DNA here is from genome assembly GCA_964441165.1 of uncultured Syntrophaceae bacterium. Classification (GTDB taxonomy): domain Bacteria; phylum Desulfobacterota; class Syntrophia; order Syntrophales; family UBA2210; genus CAYTUH01. The sequence continues at coordinate 1,330 of CAYTUH010000261.1, read as the reverse complement.
ATTATTATCACTGATATTATTTCTTGACAGATTTATGGAGTGGTGATATAAGTCATGATAATACAAACGGTTATATGAGCAATTCGCAGCATTGACGAAGGCGGGGGCTTGATGATGCGAATGAAACTTCCAAACTCTCCGGATTTTAATACCCCACTCACCGGCCAGCGCAGGGCATCAAGACTTTACCGCGAATATGCCGCGGAGGAAAGACTCTTCGGCGGTATCATCTGTTCCAAATAATACAAGGGGAGTTACTATGCGGCAGGCATGACAGGCAAGAGACTCCTTCACCTCGCAGCATTGAGAAGAAACCTCTTTTGTGCGACGCGACCCTCCGGGTATTTGTATCATCACGCGATGAACGTCATCTCAAGCAACCGTGGATAGCAGGTCTGACGGCGTTTTCCCATTTCCACTTATCAATCCTTTCTCATGACAACAGGCAATCAGTTTCGGACATGCAGCATACCTGTAATGCCGGCATAGTGCCCTCTCAGTAAGAGGAATCGAATGTCTTTCAGGGAATTGCCGTTGAATGTCACAGAACCGTCTATAGGAGAGGTTCATGAATGGCGCAGCCTCTTCTCCAGGGAATGTTGGCGGTGGAAGTCTGATGATCCGCTGAGCTTGTGTACGGTCATGTCCTGCGGTGAATGTTCCCTCTGTTTTTATGTGATGGCCCTGTTCTATTTCATCACGGGAATGGTGCTGCGTTTCGGTTTATACGGGGTCATGAATGATGGTGCGATGATCGCGTGGATTCGATATCAGCCCGGTATCATGTTACTAAGTGCTGCTTTTTTTGTCCTTCTTGGCACGGTCATCCATGGAGGTGGGTATCGCGGCATAAAGGTCGCGAAGATCGGTATGACGGTCTTTCTGGGCTTTCAGGTCATGAACGGCCTGGCAATCTGTTCGGTCTTCTACTGTCCCGTCGCCAGAATCCTGTCAGTCGGGGTTGTCGGCGTCGGCATTGCGGCAGGGGCATTGTTTGCTGTGGCGCTGGAGCGGTACGAGAGAACGTCATTGCATGAATGGAGGACGGAGCCGTTGAAGATTCCGGAACAGAACGTTCACGGGTTCACCTTTATAGAAATTATCACCGTCCTGCTGATGCTCGCCATTATTTCCGTGATCGTCGTGAACAGAAACACTTCTGCCGATACCTATGCAATCCGGTCCCAGATCGAAGTGCTGAAGTCGGATCTGCGTTTTGCCCAGGCCCGGGCCATCCACAACGGTACACAGTGGGGCGTGACGTTTAACGGCAGCAGATCCTGCGACGGGAGGACATACAGTAATTACTGGCTCTTCAAGGGGTCCTCCT
>CAYTUH010000260.1:2170-4525 GCA_964441165.1 uncultured Syntrophaceae bacterium | reverse complement strand
TCTGAGCTGGTCGACAAACATTCTTTGATCTTCATCATGCAACAGATACATCACTTCTCCTTTCTTGAAGGTTACTGCCGGGCTGCCTGATACAGGCAGTCCTCCATGACAGGCATCCTCAATGCAGATGCGTCACGTACGTTCCTTAAGCCTGAAGGCTTTCTCGTTTCATCATGAGTTTTTTAAAGCCCGATTGTACGACCTGGTCATCCTGATTCAGTATTTCCAGGTATAAAGTGATGACACCCCGGTCGGGTTTGCTTGCACTCGCCTTTTTCTCCACAACTTTAAACCTCACCCGGATCGTGTCGCCGAAGAAGATAGGTGCCTGAAACTTCCACCCGTCAACATTCAAAAAAGCAATTGCCGTCTGATCCAGATATCCTGTCCTGAATAACAGGCCGTGGGAAACGCTGAGCCCGAGAAGGCCATGGGCGATTCTCTGTCCGAACTGGTTCTTACGGGTCACTTCCGCGCTGGTATGCAGTTCGTTGTAATCCCCCGTCATGGCCGCAAACATGACCACATCCGTTTCGGTTATAGTCCTGGTGGGAGTGACCCACTCCTCACCTTCTGTCCAATCGTCAAAATACTTACCGTTCATTGAGTCTCTTTCGTCCTTCCCCTTGTGATATGCGGGACCGTTGAGATACGATCCCGGGAACATCCCGCGCCGTCGTCAGCCGACGCCGAGGAGCTGTTTCTGGAGTTCCTCATCTTCTTTCAGTGCCCGGGGATCTCCCTCAAAAATAATCTGTCCCATTTCCATGACATAGCAGATGTCAAGAAAATCGAGCACCTGCGGCGAGAACTGTTCGACCACAATCATGCTGATGTTGAATTCGTTCCTCATCTTGATGATCATCTGCATGAGGTGCTCTGCAATGAGAGGCGCCAGCCCTTCCGTGGGTTCGTCGAGCAGGATAAGCTCGGGATCGCCCATCATGGTGCGGCCCACCGTCAGCATCTGCTGTTCTCCGCCGCTCATTTCACAACCCAGGTTATTCTCAAGGGTCTTGAGCTTCGGGAAATAGGCGTAGACTTCATCGAGATCCCATTTCTTCTTTTCTCTTTTGGCTTTTCGACCGACGACAAGGTTCTGTCTGACTGTCAGATTGGGAAATATTTTTCTGTCTTCGGGAACGAACCCGATCCCCTTGTTAGCGATCTGATATGCCGGGAATCCGTTTATTTCTTCGCCTTTATATATAATCTGACCTTCACACCGGGGGGGTGTGAGTCCCATGATGCTCCTGAGTACCGAGGTCTTGCCGGCGCCGTTTCGGCCGAAGAGTCCTACCACCTGTCCCTCTTCAACCTTGAGGTTGATATCGAACAGGATATGGGCATTACCATAGAAACTATTGATATTCTTAAGCTGCAGCATGGGACCTCTCTCCTAAATACGCTTTTTGAACGTGTTGGTTGTTTGAAATTTCATCAGGTGTACCCAAGGCAAGGACTGCACCCTGGTTAAGTACCAGAATCTTGTCCGACAGCGTGAAGACGGCGTCCATATCGTGTTCGACAATGATCAGTTTCATGTTTTTCCTGAAATCTTCAGTAATAAGGTCTATGATTCTGATCCGTTCACCCTTGGCCAGGCCGCTCATCGGTTCATCAAGGAGCAGAACGTCGGGATCCATGGTGAGAGACATGGCCAGGTCCAGAATCTTTCTGTCGCCATGCGAAATGGCCGTCACCAGTTGGTCCCTGATGTCGACGAGCTTGACCCGCTCCAGGATATCGAGCGCTTTTTCCTTGATCTGTCTGTTCTTTTCAAAATTCAGAAAGAGTTTTCCCTTGAATCCGAGACTGCTTTGCACGCCGATCCTCACGTTATCAAGGACCGTCATTTCCTCGAAAAGACTGACCACCTGAAAGGATCGTGAAATACCGTATCGCATAATCTGATCGGGAGCGATGCCGGTGATGTCCTGATCCTTGTAAATGATCGTGCCCTCATCGGGCTTGTGGAATCCCGTCAGCAGATTGAAGAAGGTGGTCTTGCCCGCACCGTTCGGACCGATAATCGAAAGGATACCCTCTTCCTCTATCTCGAGGTTCACCTTGTCGGTAGCGACCAGGGAACCGAATCGTTTCGTTAAATTTTTGATGGAAAACAGTGACATCGTGTTTCATCCTTTTCGCGTTTGTAGACTACCGCGTCATGCTTGTCCGCGGTAACCGGACTGATCTGTTACTTGTTTTTAAACATCCCCAGCAAATCCGGAGAAACATTAATTGATGGGCTCATGGCTTCCTCCATTCATTCAAATCTTGTTGATCAAGTCGTTGAATAAATTCGATCAGCCAATCTCTTGGAAATAATGGCAGGCGGCCGTACTCCTAGGC
>CAYTUH010000260.1:0-2160 GCA_964441165.1 uncultured Syntrophaceae bacterium | reverse complement strand
GGGAATGCGAGGATGATGATGACAAAGGACAGTCCGTACAGAAGTGCCCAGTGATCCCAGAAGGCACTGATCAATTCTTTCATCAACAGAAAGATAATGCTTCCCACAATGGGTCCGTAGAAGCTCACCGTACCTCCGCCCAGCAGGGTGGCGATGACCACGTCGCCCGATTTCGTCCAGTCCAGAATGTCGGCAAAGGCCGATTGGGTGAGAAAGCAGTAAAGCCCTCCCGCAAGTCCCGCGAAGATACCTGAAATAAGGTATACGACAAATTTGTAATTACCCGTGTTGTATCCGAGATACTGCGCGCGGACCGGGTTCTGACGGATGGCCTTCAAGGACATCCCGAAGGATGAGTTGGCTATCATGCGGATGACGATGGCGCAAAGCGCGAAGACCAGAAACACGAAATAATAAAAGACAATGGGATCGTTCATGTTGATGCCGAGAAATGTCGTGCGCTCGATTCCCATGATCCCCGATTCGCCGCCGGTGACGGCGTCCCAGCGCCAGCAGATGCCGAAGAGCACCTGTGTAAAGACAACGGTGAGAAGGGCGAAATAGACGCCCTTTTTATTCCTGATGATGTATCCCAGAACGCCGGCAAAAATACCGCCGGTCAGGGCTGCTATCAGCAGGGGGATGGCAAATCCGCCCTTGTCGAATATGTGCAGAAATGCCAGCGCGGCGCCGTATGAGCCTACACCGTAGAAGGCACCGTGACCGAACGACGGCAGTCCGGTATATCCCAGGCAGAGGTTAAAGCCGAGGGTAAAGATAAACCAGAGCAGCAGTTCCGTTCCCAGTGACGTAAAATTGCCGATGTAGGGCAGAATCGGGTAGAAAGCGAATATAAGGAAGATCCAAAGATATGGATCCTTAACAATCTTGTTCATTAGAAGCCGACCTCCAATTCCTTGTTGTGTCGGGTAGTTTGTCTGTTCATAACAAAATCTTGCCCAACGTCTTGACCTTCTTACTCATTGATATTCTGTTCGCCGAAGAGGCCGCGGGGCCAGAAATATATGATGATTCCCAGCAGAACATAGGGAATGATATCGACAAAACGCGGGAACACGAGCGTCGCCAGTGCAGTCGATAATCCCACAAGAAGTCCCCCGACGATGGTGCCGGGAATACTCCCCAGGCCTCCCATGAGAACAATCAGAAACGACGGCATAAGAACGGCGGAACCCATTCCCGACTTGATGCTCCATATGGGGGCCGCCAGAATTCCGGAAAGCCCCGCCAGGGCGGTACCTAATATAAATACGGAGGTTCTCAGCCTGGGCAGGTTGTGACCCAGGGCACCGACCATTTCGCTGTCGAACATTCCGGCCTTTACAATGGCTCCGAAGTTTGTCTTGCTGATCAAAAGCCATGTGGCGGCGAGCATGATGGCCGCAAAGATACCGATAAAGATGCGGTACTCCGAATATATGAAGTCACCGAATATGATAACACCGCTGGCAAAGGCAGGGGCGCTGACGTTATGAGCGGCAGGTCCGAAGATCATCCTGATAAGTTCTTCGAGGGCGATTGAAAATCCCAGGGTTATCAGCAGTCCGAAAAGCGGATCGAGTCCGTACACTCTTCGTATGAGCACACGTTCAATGAGAAAGCCTATAACGGCAACAAGAAGGGGAACCACGACAACGGCGGGCCAGAAGCCGATCACATCCTTTAAAAGCCAGAAAAAATAGGCGCCGAAGGCAAACATGACGCCATGGCAGAAATTGATGACGCCGGACATTCCCAGAACCAGGCTGAATCCCATTGCGACGGCGGCGTATACGAGACCGAGGACAATGCCGTTCAGGATAAGGGATAGTATCAAAACACTATTCATGGTGTAACCTCTGTGTAAAGGTGAGGGTGAGCCTCAACAAACCCGTTGAGGCTCACCCTTGAGAACAGGAACTTATTTCTTACAGCTTACGTCGACGGGATTTTCTTCCTTGGTCCGTGCCACGTCGATAGCCGGTACGACGGCCTTGACTTCCATTATATCCGTACCGTCGGCTTTCGGGTTGGCTTTGCCCAGCACAACAGAGGTCATGAACTGATGATCCCAGGGGCGTACCCAGGTTTCCGTGGCGCGCATATTGTCTTTCACGGTGAGTCCTTCCATGGCGCAGATTACCTTTTCCACGTCATCGG
>CAYTUH010000259.1:0-4558 GCA_964441165.1 uncultured Syntrophaceae bacterium | reverse complement strand
CTCAAGACAGGATTGTCCGGACAGGCAAACCTGCTGGTCCCGCGGGGATCAGGAGAGCCTGCAGGAAAAAAAGGGGGAACAGGCAGGGGGGATGCAATCCCGGCGTGCCTGTGTGAGGAGAAATAAGCGGTCTATTGTGAAAATTATGATGTGGAGGAAAAGAAAAAATGGCATATGTAATCACCGATGAATGTATAGCCTGTGGAAGTTGCGAAGACGAGTGCCCCGTTGGGGCGATCAGCGAAGGCGATGACAAATACGTAATCGACCCCGACACGTGTACCGATTGCGGCGCCTGTGCCGATATTTGTCCGGTGGAAGCTATAGAGGCCGGTGAAGAGAAAGAATAATTCCTGAACTCCGGAGAGGGGAGAGGCGGTAAGCCTCACTCCTCTTCGCCTGTCCTTAGAATCATTATATCTGTTCTCTGCCAAGGCATCCGGGTATTTGTATGAGTCTGTTTGTTACCTTTGAAGGGATTGAAGGGTGTGGTAAAACCACCCAGATTGAGATGGCGGGTCGTTTTCTGCAAAGACGACGCATCCCCTTCATCACCACTGTCGAACCGGGAGGAACTCAGGTCGGGGCGGAACTGAGAAAGATCCTTCTGAACGGGACATCCCTGCGCATCCATGAAACAACGGAATTATTTCTCTTCGCGGCCGACCGGAATCAGCATGTCGAAGAAGTGATTCGTCCCGCCCTCAATAAGGGGAATGTGGTGCTCTGTGATCGCTATTCCGATGCCACCATTGCCTATCAGGGGTATGGTCGCGGACTCGATCCGGAATTCGTCCGGACAATCAACGATCATTCGGCCGGTGTCCTGAAGCCCGACATCACCTTTCTTTTCGATGTGCCCGCCGAAACGGGACTGCGTCGGGTTGCCGATCGATCATCGCGCAACGGGGATATACCCCGGGAAGACCGCTTTGAGCGTGAGCGGATCGAATTTCACCGACGGGTAAGGGAGGGGTATCTTCTTCTTGCCGGCAATGAACCGGAACGGTTCAGGGTGATCGACGGGATTCGTGATATCGAAACGATTCATAGTGAAATATGTTACCATTTGAATGAATTTCTGGACAGGTGAGCGGATGGCCTTCAGGGACATTTACGGACAGGACCGGCAGGTTGCCATGCTGCAGAACGCCATCCGGCGCGAGCGGGTGGCCCACGCCTATCTCTTCCACGGTATGGAGGGTACGGGGAAACGCCTCACGGCGGAAACCTTTGCAAAGGCCCTGAATTGCAAGCTCGAAAAGGATGACGCCTGTGAGCGATGCGGGGCATGCACAAAGATCGAACGTGGCAACCATCCCGATATCACGATTATAGAGCCCGACGGCCTGTTCATCAAAATCAAGGATATACGGAATTTGCAGAGCCAGATGAAGTACCGGCCCTTTGAAGGGAGAAAGCGGGTCTGCATAATCGTTGCTGCCGAAACAATGAATGCGCCCGCGGCGAACGCACTCCTGAAAACGCTGGAGGAACCGTCGAAATCGAACGTCCTGATCTTGATTACGGCCCACCGTCATCGCATCCCCCAGACCATCCTGTCCCGCTGCCAGAAGATACGATTCAACCCCCTTCAACGGGATGTCATCCTTTCCTATCTGATGAGACACCATAATCTCGCCCGGGAGGAAGCACTCATGCTGGCGGCCTCGTCGGGAGGGAGCATCGGCAGGGCACTGGCTTTGCATGAGAACGCTCAGGGTGAGTTCAAGAAAGAATTGATCGAGGGACTTGCCTCTTTTGATAAAAACAACCTGCGGGACGCACTGGTCATGGCTGGCCGTCTCGCTGAGGGGAAGAGCGCCATTACGGAGCGGCTTGATATCCTGAAAGGCTGGTACCGGGATATCATGGTCTACAGGGAAACGGGAGATGAAAGCAGACTGATGTTCCGCGATGTCCTCACCGCCACGGTCAGGATGGCGGAACGGATCTCAGGACCGGATGTCCTGCAGTGTCTGCATGCGGTGGACCGCGCATATCGTGCCATCGAACAAAATGCCAACAAACAGTTGACTTTGGAATCCATGATGTTTAAGCTCATGCGGATATGAGGTCCGTTATGTCGAATCCTGAAAATGCAAACACGGTGACGAGCATGGAAGATACCGCCGCACCGCCGAAAACCATAATCGGCATCAGGTTCAAGGAAAAAGGCAAGACCTACACCTTTGAAGCAGGCGACCTTCCGCTGAAAAAGAATGACCGGGTTGTCGTCGAAACGGAGGATAAGCAGGCTATCGGTACCGTAGTGACTGATGTGCGGACGCACCCGAAGGAGAATGTGCCGGAAAACCTCAAGAAGGTGGTGCGAAAGGCTGATGAGCAGGATCTGAAAAAATATGAGGATAACAAGGGATTGGAACAAGAAGCCTTCACCTTCTGCAACGAACGGATCAAGGCCCGTGACCTTCCCATGAAACTGGTTGAAGTCGAGTGCCTTCTCGACCGGAGCAAGGTAATTTTCTTTTTTATTGCAGAAAACAGGGTCGATTTCCGTGAACTGGTGAAGGACCTCGTCCAGAAGTACAAGACACGAATCGAGCTTCGACAGATCTGGGTGCGAAGCGAAGCACGCATGTGCGGGGGTGTCGGTATCTGCGGAAGGGAACTCTGTTGCGTCAGTTTCCTCAACAACTTCGCTCCGGTATCGATAAAAATGGCAAAAGAGCAGAATATGCTGCTCAATCCGGAAAAGATATCGGGACTCTGCGGACGGCTCATGTGCTGTCTTGCCTTTGAACATGACACCTACGCGGAAATTAAAAAGAATATGCCGAAATGCGGTAAGAAGATTGACACGCCCGAGGGGCGAGGCAAGGTCGTCAGGCAGAATGTCCTTGACGAAAAGTTTCATGTCGTTCTTGAAGAGGGCGGTGAAATTGAAATCGATGTCAATGAATTTAAGAAGATGATCGCGAAAAAGCACGAGCGTTCGTGACAGCTTGATATAGTTTGCGGGAGTAATACAGAATCATGGAAAATTATTTTTATATAACCACACCTATCTATTATGTAAACGCATCACCCCATATCGGACACGCCTACACGACGATCGTGGCCGATGTGATGTCCCGGTTCTACCGCATGGCGGGATATGGAACCTTCTTCCTCACCGGTACGGACGAACATGGAGATAAAGTGGCCGAGGCTGCCGAAAAGGCGGGCGACACCCCCCAGGCCTATACCGACAGAATCAGTGCACAATTCAGAGATCTCTGGCCGAAGTTGAGAATCACGAATGACTATTTCATCAGGACGACCGATGAAAATCACAAGGAAGTGGTCAGATCGATTCTGCAGAAGGTTTATGATGCCGGTGATATCTATTTCGGAGAATACGAGGGATTCTACTGCGTGGGCTGCGAGCGCTTCTATCGTGAATCGGAGCTGGTTGACGGCAAGTGTCCCGACCATCAGACGGAACCCGAGCACCGAAAGGAAAGCAATTATTTCTTCAGGATGAGCAAATATCAGGACTGGCTCATCACACACATCCAGGAAAACCCCGATTACATTCGACCGGAACGCTACAAAAACGAAGCCCTGGCCTTTCTGCGGGAACCCCTTGAAGACCTGTGCATTTCACGGCCGAAGACCCGGTTGACCTGGGGGATCACCCTCCCCTTCGACGAGAACTACGTGACCTATGTCTGGTTCGACGCGCTCATCAATTACCTCACCGGCGCGGGATATCCCGATTCCGAGAACTACAGGACCTTCTGGCCCGTGGCACAGCACCTTATCGCCAAGGATATCCTCAAACCCCACGGCATTTACTGGCCCACCATGCTCAAGGCCGCCGGGGTGGAGCCCTATCGGCATCTGAATGTACACGGATACTGGAACATAGAAGAAAGCAAGATGTCCAAGAGCCGGGGTACGGTAGTAAAGCCCCTCGATCTCAAGGATAAATACGGTCTCGACCCGTTCCGGTATTATCTCATGCGGGACATGGTCTTCGGTCTCGATTCCAACTTCAGCGAGGAAGGACTGGTACAGCGCATCAATTCGGACCTGGCCAACGATCTGGGCAATCTGCTGAGCCGGTCTCTCACCATGGCTGTCAAGTACTGTGAGGGCAGGGTGCCCGAACCGGGCGGTGCCGACGGTGCCGATGGGGCGCTCATCGAAAAGGGCGAAGCTTTGATCGCCGATGTCGAGGAATCATTCCGCGCGCTGCAGTTCCACAAATCCCTCATTTCCGTCTGGGACTTCATCAATATGACCAACAAGTATATCGTGGGGCAGGAGCCCTGGAGCCTGGCCAAGGATAACGCCCGGCGCGACCGTCTCAATGCGGTGCTCTATAATATCCTGGAGGCACTGCGCATCGTCGCGGTGATCCTCCTGCCTTTCATGCCCGATACCGCCGGCGAGATGCTGAAGCGGCTCGGCATCGCCGAGGCGCAGAGCTTCGACGATATCAGGACATGGGGCGGACTGAAGCCGGGGAACACCCTGATCCGTGGAGAGTCCCTCTTCCCGCGGGTCACCTTTGAGAAAGGGGAGGTTGTTGATGTTCCGGCGACCACCG
>CAYTUH010000258.1:0-4569 GCA_964441165.1 uncultured Syntrophaceae bacterium | reverse complement strand
CATTCTCAGGAGGAAAAGACCCTGTCCCTCCCGCGTACGAATCACCATCCCCGGGATACCTCCGAGGGCTTTTCTGAGATCGGCGGCAATCTGCGCGCTGGAGCGTGTCCTCTCCTTCCGGGGCTTCAGTGCAACCCGCATGCTTCCCGTATGGGAGCCCTGGGACCGCCAGCTTGACCCTCCGATGCTGATGACGGTGCTTTTCATTTCCGGGACTTCGCGATTTACGATTTCATCTATCAGTTTGAATTTTTCGGCCACCACTTCAAGTCTCGTGCCGATTTCCATTTCCCCCGTGATTCTGACTTCGCCCTCATCGGTGGTGGGCATGAACTCGACTCCCACCACAGGTATCAGAAACAGGCTTCCCCCCAGGAGTATGCTGACGCCGATTACCACCAGTCCGGTATGGTCAAGGGCATAATGAAGAAGACGCTTGTATCCGTTTTCCATGCCCGTGAATAAACGGCTGCTAATTCTATAGAGCCGTTTCAGCAATGAATTCCCGGAATGATCCTTTTCCGGGTGCAGGAATTTCGCCGCCATCATGGGAACAACGGAAAGTGCAATCATCAATGCACAGAGGAGGGCGAAGCTCACCACCATTGCCAGTTGCTTGAACATCACTCCCGACATGCCCCGTATGAAGACCAGGGGAAGAAATACGGCCAGGGTGGTCAGCGTGCTGGCGATAATCGCCGACGTCACTTCTCCGCTCCCCTCTATGGTGGCTTCTTCGGAATTATCGCCGCTTTCCCTGCGACGGTAAATATTCTCCAGCACAACGATGGCATTGTCGACGAGCATACCGATACCGAGAGCCAGACCGCCCAGGGTCATGATGTTAAGGGTCAGCCCGCCGAAATACATGAGCGCAAAGGTCGCGATAATGGATATGGGTATTGCCGTAGCGATAATAACGGTGCTTACGATATTGCGGAGGAAAAAGAGGAGCACGAACACCGCCAGGATACCACCGTAGAGCGCCATCGAGCCTACATTGGTAATCGCGTTCTGTATGTAATCCGACGTGTCGATAATGGGCGTGATGTGTATCTGCGGTATGTCCCGATTGATCTGCTCCGCCTCTTTCAGGACGTTGCGGGCGACTTCAACGGTATTCGCCCCTGACTGCTTGCGTACCCCCAGCCTGACGCCGGGCTTGCCGTTCACCCAGATAATGCGGGTGATTTTCTTCCATGAGTCGTCGACACTTGCAATATCGGAAACTTTTATGGGCGCATTGTCACGGGTTGCCACGACCGTTTCACTCAACTGGGCCAGACCGGTATATTGCCCGGACGTACGCATGATGATTCCAAATTGTCCCCTGTCGATCGAACCGGCGGGAAGGTTTATATTGCCGTCCTTGATACGCTGGAGGATCTGATCGAGGGGCAGGTCCATGGCTTTTATTTTCTCCGCGTCGAGATTGACATGGATCTCCCGTTCATACCCTCCCCAGACATCGAGGGTGGCTACGCCGGGCACCCGTTCGATCCGGTATTTGACCTGGTCGTCGATGAGCTTTCTCGTCTGAAGGGGACTCATTTTTCCCGACGCACCGAAAATAAGAATGGGGAAATTGGCAATATCAAATTTATGAAGGGTGGGCCGTTCGGCATCGTCGGGCAGCTGGCGAATCACGCGGTCAAGCCGGTCCCGTATGTCGTTTGACGCCGTGTCCAGATCAGTGCCCCAGGAAAAGGTTACACGAACATTGCTGGCGCCCTCCGATGAAACTGAATAGACGCTTTCGACGCCTGGTACGGCACTCATGGCCGATTCGATAGGCCGCGTCAGCAGTTCTTCTATCTCCTCGGGACTGGCGTTCTCATAAAGGCTTCGAATGGTCAACGTGGGATAGGTAATGTCGGGCATCAGATCGATGGGCAGGCGCATGAGCGACACACCGCCAAGGATCAGGACTATCAGAATGACCATTACCGTGAATACGGGACGGTGAACAGCGGCACGTGAGAGCTTCATTGCATCGTTCCCCTGACAAGATATTCCGTCTGTCTGTAAATCATCGCACCGTACCGTTCCTTATGAAGATGGTTTCTCTGTGGTTTCGGGCAGAGAGATGGCGGAGTCGTTCTCGAGAAGATGCTGTCCTACGGTCACCACGGATCCCGAGACGTCAGGCTCTACTATCTCGGCGAGATCGCCACTGACGATGCCCAGGGTGACGGGAATGCGATGTGCCTTCATCTGGTCCCGGTCGGCAAGAAAGATGCTCCACTTCTCTCCGTTTTTGATCAGGGCGTCCACAGGAACGACGGTGGCATTATCATGACATTCATACTCGATGCTCACTCGCACGAACATACCGGGCTTGAGCACTCTTTCGGGGTTGGGTATGTCGATCTCGACACGTGCCTGTCGTGCCGCCTCTTGCAGAAAAGGCGCGACACGTGCGATTTCGCCCTTGAAGGTCCTGCCTGGAAAGGCATCGGTGGTGATAAAGGCCGGCTGGCCCGTTTTTATCCGTGGATAGTCCCGTTCGATGACATATATCACCGCCCTCAGGCAGCATATGTTGATGATGGAAACGATGGGGGTGTTTGCCGTCAACATGGTTCCTTCATCGACAAAGCGCTCACCGACAACCCTGAAACCGTTTCCGTCCTCCCATGCAGTTTTTATGCGCGAATAATCAAGCCGCACCTGGGCGGTTTTCAGTGCCGCCTCTTTCTGGGCAACCTGCGCAACGGCAACTTTCTGCCGGGCAATGGCCGCCTTGTATTGAGCTTCAGCGGCATCAAGCTCCGATTCCGAAACGATCTTCTTTGTGCGAAGCGACTGCGCACGCTCATATTCGCGCTCGGCCAGGCTCAGAGCGCTCCGGTTTTCTTCTATGTTTGCACGGGCCACATCGAGTTCCGCCCGTGCCTGGTCGACCGCTTGTATGAACTCATCGTCATCGATCAGTGCTATCAACTGATCCCGTTTCACTTCGTCACCAATGTTGACGAAGAGCTTCTCAAGCCGCCCCGAAATCTTCGGAGCCACAATGTATTGTGATTCAGGGAGAAGCGTACCGGTGAATCTCCCGATTTCGCAGATTGCGGATTTCTTCACCGGTGTCACCTCGACGGCTACGGGAATATTGCGAAGCCGCGGAGTCTCCTGTGATGTCATGGATGTTCTGCTGTAAATCTGCCACCCCACAAAAATGAGGATGCACAGAATTACGGTTCCAATCATTTTCTTCTTCATATATGTTTCCACCAGCCTGTGATGCTTTTAAACATTCCTTTCTATTCTATTTTTGTGGTTACGGCAAATGATTTTGACATTTCCCATGACAGAAGAAATACGGGATTAAGGATTGAAGGATTATGTAAAACAGTTCCAGAGTTCCAAAGCACCTGAGTGCCTGAGTGAAAATATCTCGAAGGAAAAGACGACTTCAAACTGCTTCCATTCTTGTATGAAACTTAAAGTTTGATACGTATGCAAAAAGTCGTGGAATCTGTCATTGCGAGGGTGAGCCGAAGCCGCGAGCGAAGCGTGGCGGTCTGCGACGTGGCAATCCAAGCTTTTTAATTACTTACAAAGAGAGAGATTGCTTCACTTCGTTCGCAATGACTAATATTTTGACTTTTTGCGAGTCCATCAAAGTTTCATCCCTGATTAAACCGGCCGCAGGCCGGCGGCTGGACTTACTTCTTACTTCTTACTTCTTACTTCTTACTTCTTACTTCTTACTTCTTACTTCTCCCCTCTCATGCCCTGTGAGGTATTATGCAGAGGCATTGGAGAGAATCCCTGCCGGTGTTGAAGAACTGATGCGTTTCACCGGGGGCGAGATAGACGGCATCTCCCGGCTGAAGCGCTGTTTCGCCGTCCTCGGCGATCACTCGTCCCTTTCCCGATTTCACGAAGACTTCCTCTTCCCAGGGATGGTCGTGACGAGGAGTGTGGCCCTCCGGCGCGATTTCAAGCATGAGCATGGTAAAGTTCGGCGCTCCATCATCACGGCCGATGATGACCCGGAGTGACGCTTCATGGGCTCCGGGAATGTCGAGGTCAATCACTTCTGTCTCCAGGTAATGTCTGTGTTCCATGGCACCTCTCCCTTCGATCATGCCAAAGCACGGCAACGGTAATGCCGGAATCGTGAAAGAAAGGAACTCCCATTTGAAGCCAATCTGCGGCGAATGACGTTACGGTGTCATTCATGGCATCATTATTCTGCTATCGAGATTCAGGGCCGGTAGGGTTTGATGTCAAGAATCGGCGTCCCGTCGCGCATATCGATGCCCTTCACGGACAGGGCAGTGTTATCGATCGCAAGAACCGTCACGATTGACATGCCGACAGGATTCGGTCGTATGGGTGAACAGATGTTGAAGACCCCTTTTTTCTCTCGTGTCGCATCTCCCCGGGGATGCTGGGTCAAATCCTTCTCTTCGAATGCTCTGCTTTCATGAAAACAGAATATCACAACGATTCGATCGCCCGGGTTGATACCCTTTAAACCTTCACGGTACTTCTCGTCGATCCGGAGCAAACCCGAATCGTCATACCTGATTAAACCTTACATTAAACTTGCTAAAAAAG
>CAYTUH010000257.1:0-4608 GCA_964441165.1 uncultured Syntrophaceae bacterium | reverse complement strand
ATCACCAGGGATGGCTCCATACGAATCGGTGAATTGGCGGCATCGATAATGTGCGACGATAGAGGTGCCGCCATCGGATTCAGAGGCATGGCCCGGGATGTCCCCGAGCGGAAGCAGGCGGAAAGGGAGATAAAGGAGCGTCGGATCTACCTTGAAAGGATCCTGGCTTCGGCACCGGACGCCATTGTCACCCTCGACGACGGGAATCGAGTGGTAGAATGGAATCGGAGCGCCGAACGGCTCTTCGGCTATTCCGCCGCCGACGTCACCGGAAAGAATCTTGACGACTTGATCACGAATCCCGATGTCGAAGGTGAGGCCACAGCCTATGCCGAACAGGTCCTGGGGGGGCAGGAACTGTCGCCGGTGGAGTCGGTACGCTGCCGCAAAGACGGAACCCCTGTCCCGGTCATGATCGCCGCATCGCCCATAGTCGTGGACGGTCATGTGCGCGGAGCCATCGCCATCTATTCGGACATCACGAACATCAAAAGGGCTGAGGAAGCCTTCAGGGAAAGTGAGGAACGCTTCCGCTCCATCGTTGAAAATTCCCACGAGGGCATTCTGATCATCGACGATTCCTTCCGCTTCACCTATGTAAACAACGAATTGTGCCGACTTCTGGGGTATGACCGCGAGGAGATACTCGGCCACGACTTTCGGGAATTCCTCGATGAGGAAAGCAGGGAACTGGTGGCGACCCGGTATGTCCGGCGACAACGGGGCGAATCTCTGCCGCCGCGCTACGAATTCAACATTCTTCGGAAAGACGGCAGGAAACGCCGTGTCGAAATCAGCTCATCGGTAGGGCGTTTTGCCTCGGGACAGTTGCAGACGGTAGCGCAACTACTCGACATTACGGAGCGTAAAGAAGCCGAAGAGGCCCTTCGAAAAAGCGAGGAAAAATATCGTTCGATCCTCTCGAATATGGAGGAATGTTATTTCGAACTCGATCTTGCGGGCAGATTCACCTTTTTCAACAGCGCCGTCTGCAAACTCGCCCAGGTGCCTCCGGAAGAATTAATGGGAATGAGCAACCTGGAATATACCGATGCCGAAACGGCGGATAAAATGTTCACCATATTCAGTGAGATCTATCGAACGGGAATGCCGGCCGAAATAACGGACTACGAAATCATCCTGAGAGACGGGAGTAAAAGGATTCTGGAACTTTCCACCTCACTGATGAGGGATGACCGGGGGACTCCCGTGGGATTCCGGGGGGTGGCCCGCGATGTGACAGCGCGAAAAAAGGCGGATCTGCAGCTCAAACAATCCTTGCGGGAAAAGGAGGTCATGCTCCAGGAAATTCACCACCGGGTCAAGAACAACCTGCAGATCGTTTCCAGCATGCTGAGCCTCCAGTCCAATTACGTAAAGGACAAGCAGGCGCTGGCGTTGTTCAAGGACAGCGAAAACCGCGTCAAATCGATGGCCCTTATTCATGAAAAACTCTACCAGTCCAAGAGCCTGGCAGAAATCGACTTCGGTGAATATATCAAAAGCCTCACCAGCCGACTCTTTCAGATGTATGACGTGGACGGAAACAGGATAAGCCTCGTATCGAGAATCGATCATATTTCCTTTGAAATAGAGGCCGCCATCCCCTGCGGACTCATCATCAACGAACTGGTCTCGAATGCGCTGAAACACGCCTTCCCCGGCAATCGCAAGGGGAAGATATCAATCATGCTCCACTGCAGTGACCACAGGGATTGCATGCTGCAGGTGCATGACAACGGCATCGGCATCGCGAAAGAGATCGACTGGAACAATATCGACACGCTGGGCCTTCAACTGGTGGGTGATCTTACGGCGCAACTGGAGGGTACCATCGATGTCGATCGCCGCGACGGCACGTCCTTCACCATAGGGTTCAAAAGACAGCGCTACCGGCAACGGCTTTGATCTCCCGGCATACCGGGATCACCGTTGCATGGCGGAAATGATTACAAGAGGTTGTCCCGTAAACGAGAGGAGGGAAATACCCGTTGGATCTCATCGTCGTCACCTTTGAATCGGTTGCCGTGCTGCTGGGCATCGGAGTTCTGGGGTTCAGCATCATAATCAGGCGCATCCTGCCCGCCGACGCGCTGGGGTTTCTCACCACTCTGGCCATCGACATCGCACTTCCCTGCCTGATTCTTGCCAACATCCTCTCACATTTCCGCCCCGGGGAACTGCCGGGATGGTGGACCCTGCCCCTCTGGTGGGCATGCTTTGCAATCCTGGCGGGAGCATTGGCATTCTGCTGCTCCCTCATCTCTCATATCGACACCCGTCGCGAATTCGCCGCCACGCTCTTCTACCAGAACGCCCTTTTCTTTCCCCTGGCCGTCCTGACGGGAATGTTCGGAGGTCAGTCTCCCTACATCATCAGTCTGTTCCTCTTCACGCTCTTTCATCCCTCTCTGTTCTTCAGCACCAATCACCTCTTTTTTTCAAAGAAGGGCGCTCCCGTGGAGTGGAAAAAGATAGTCAATCCAATCCTGATCGCCACGCTCATTGCCACAATGCTTGCAATGGGGGGTCTCCAGAACGTTATACCGCGGTTCGTTATCAAGACCCTTTCCATGGTGGGTGCCATGACGATACCTATCCTCATGATTATTCTGGGGGGCAATATCTTCGTTGATTTCAAAAATAAGGGGCGGCTCTTCATCGCGGAAATCATTAAGTTCGTGGTGGTGAAAAACCTCATTTTCCCCCTGATTACCCTGGGTCTGCTTATTCTCATCCGTCCCCCTTCCCATATCGCCCTCATCCTCCTCCTGCAAAGCAGCGTGCCTCCCATTACGGCCATGCCCATCGTAGTGGAACGGGCGGGGGGAAACAGGAATATCGTCAATCAGTTCATGTTTTCCAGTTTCGTGACATCGCTGGTATCGATCCCGGCGATGGTCTATCTTTTTCAACGGTTTTTTTGATAATGAAAGTAAAAGGAGTGTCTATGAAATCTCGACTGATCCTATGCATCGTATTGTTATTCGTGATCCTTTTTCCTTCCACCGTCCTGAGCGAAACGAAGACCGGCGAGTGGGAGGCGGTAAGCGAACTGGACGGTATCATCGGATACACGCGATGGACCTCGCTGACCAGTGTGGACGAGGTAAAGGCCCTGGGAACCGTCGATGCACCAGTCTCCGTCATCGAAGCCCTGGTCCGTGACATATCGGCCCAGCCCCAATACATGTTCAAATGCACGGAGGCATACCGCATCACCCCGCCCGGCGTGAAAATCACGACGGACCGTTTTTACGCCTATAACCGAACCGGCATGCCCTGGCCCGCCGACGACCGCATCGGCGTGGCCCTGGTGGAATATACCATCGACAGGAAAACGGGGGCACTCCACATCGCCGCAGAGGAAACCCCCGTGAAAATGGAAAATGAACCCGTCGATGCCGTACGGATGCCCTTGGTACGGATGACATTTATCGTCACACCTCTCGGAGAGAACAGGTCCGAAGTACTCTACCAGGTCCTGGCCGATCCCGGGGGAAACCTTCCCTCCTTTATCGTGAATCTTTTTTCCAAAAATCTCGGAATCAAGACCATTGCGGGGATTCGGGAAATGGTGAAGAAGGAAAAATACAGGGGCGCCGCCTCGGTAATCACTACCACCCCCTGGACGGGCACGAAGGAACCCTGATATTCAAGACTATGTCTCCCGACGATGCCCCCGCGGGCGCGGCCTATGCCAGCATTGACAGGAAATCTCTGATCCCCTGCATATACTGGTGAAGTCCCCGGGCGAAGATATCATTATGATTGGCGTCGGGAATCATGAGAAATTTTTTATCCTTTGACTGATTTGCCTGGAAGAGCGCCTCCCCATCGGAGAAGGGAATAATATGATCGTACTGCGCGTGAATGATCAGGGTCGGTTTGTCAAAGCGGGCGATCTTGTCGACGTTGTTGAAGCCTTTTTCTTCCGTGATGCCGAGGCCTTCGGCATTCACACCGAGCAGGTGCAACAGTGGGATTGCATAGGCAAGGCCGCTCTCGATGATGACGCCGTCAATCCTCTCCTGGTACTGTGAGGCAAGCTCCAGTGCCGATATGCTCCCCAGGGACCTCCCCATCACGATAAAGGGACCGCCGTAAGCGTTGTCGCGGCGCCACCGCTCGAAGTAATCGAAAATAACATGGCAGTCCTTCATCATTGCCGATACGGTGGGGCTCCCCGTGGAAATGCCGTAACCGCGGTAATCGACGGGAATGAAATTGATGCCCATTCCCGTATAGATCGGTCCCAGGTCGTCATAGTCGGCCACAATCTCGCCGTTCCCGTGAAAAAAGAGGATCGTCGGCGCCGCCGCGTCGGCGAGATGCAGGCGTGCCCCGATGACCACATCCCCTTCCACGGGGATCAGGAGGGTATCCGGACGTTCACGGAAAGAAGGGCTGCCCCATTCCGGGCGCGGATAAAAGAGATAATTGAGAATGTCAGGGCGGTCAAATACGGCGTAGTTGACTTCTTTCTTTTCTGACATGACTTCACCTCCTGATTTTTGGGCATCCGAAGACGGGGGATTTTTTTTAATTGACAGTGAAGGGGAATTATTTGTAGGGCCAATCACAGGTACTCCTAGTGAACAACTAGCG
>CAYTUH010000256.1:3347-4609 GCA_964441165.1 uncultured Syntrophaceae bacterium | reverse complement strand
TTCTGTTTTAGGTTGGTGGATTTTATGTATAAGGGTGTTTATATCCATGAGTTGAGGCGATCGGCGAGGGAATCATTGACACCTTTCTCGATGCGGGTGCCGTGATCGGTCCTCCCTGCTGCGGTCCCTGTCTTGGCGGTCACATGGGGATTCTTGCCGCGGGAGAGCGGGCGGTGTCAACGACGAACCGGAATTTTGTGGGGAGGAGGGGACATCCGGAAAGTGAAGTCTATCTTTCCAATCCCGTCGTTGCGGCGGCCACCGCCGTACTCGGCCGGATCGGGAGCCCCGACGAACTGTAAAGAACCGACGGACGGTGCAGGCGCCCGGGGAGAGGCGTTATACGAAGGAATGCTGAAAAGAAAGGGTAGTGGATCTGATGAACAGGATTGAGGGAAGGATCTGGAAGTTCGGTGATGATGTGGACACCGATTTGATAATACCGGCACAGTTTCTCAATGTGTCCGAGGCAAAGGAATTGGCAAAAAACTGTTTTTCGCACCTCCGGCCGGAATTTGCCGGTGCGGTGCGTGAAGGAGATATCCTGGTTGCGGGGCGGAATTTCGGCTGCGGGTCCTCCCGCGAACACGCGCCGCTCGCGATAAAGACGGCGGGGATCGGGGTTGTTGTTGCCGAAAGTTTCGCCCGGATATTCTATCGTAATGCCTTCAATATCGGCTTGCCCCTTCTCGAATCGACGGAAGTGGCCCGCGCCGCTTCAGACGGTGACCGGGGGATAGTGGATATCGCTGCGGGGACCATAGCGCTGCCTGAGGACGGAAAGTCCTTTTTCGCCCAGCCGATTCCCGATTTCATGAGAGAACTGATCGATGCAGGGGGACTGGTGGAATACATCCGAAAGAAAAAGGTGTCCGCCGCCGGTTCATGAGGGTCAACTCTTACGGCTCGTCTTTGCATTAAAGACGGAAACAAGCTGCTTCACCTTCTTGCTCTTGCACTTGGGACAGGCAACTTTACTTGTTTCCCGTTCGGTTATGCTCTGAATAACCGAAAACTGTTTTCGGCATTCGGTGCACCGATATTCATACGTGGGCATTTTCACCCTCCTTTGAATGAAAATTACGGTAAAATTATATCAGAATGTCCGCAATCTTCAATTCATGTTTTCAAGGAGGCAAGAGGAGGCCCCACGTCGAGACCGCGCACGGACGATGCGGGCCAGCGGGGGAAGCGTCACCGTCGCTTCCGGCGGCAGAGGGGTGTCCAAATCCGGTTTTGCGTCGAGGCGAAACCGCCAGGCC
>CAYTUH010000256.1:714-3337 GCA_964441165.1 uncultured Syntrophaceae bacterium | reverse complement strand
TTCAGCCGAGGATCCTGCTGGTGACGGCGTCGCCCATGGCCGCCGTTGTCACGGCCCTGTCGCCGGTGACCGTGATGTCGGGAGTGAAGATACCCGCTTCGATCGTGTCGGCGACGGCTTTTTCGATTGCATCGGCTGCATCATCCCGTTCCAGGCTGTAGCGGAGCATCATTGCCGCTGAAAGTATCTGGGCGACGGGATTGGCGATACCCTTTCCCGCGATATCGGGAGCGGAGCCGCCGGCAGGTTCGTAGAGCCCGAACTTCGTATCATTGAGACTGGCCGACGCGAGGAGGCCCAGCGATCCGGTCAGCATGGCGCATTCGTCGGAAATAATGTCTCCAAACATGTTCCCGCAGAGGAGTACATCAAACTGGTGGGGATTTCTGACGAGCTGCATCGCGGCGTTGTCGATATAAAGGTGATTGAGTTCCACGTCCCCATATTCCCCGGCGATTTCCTGAACAACTTCACGCCAGAATACCATGGAAGTCAGAACATTGGCCTTGTCGATGGAAGTGACTTTTTTCTTTCTCATGCGTGCCGCATCGAAGGCGATTCTGGCGATCCGCTCGATTTCCGGCCGTGTGTAGACCATCGTGTCGAAGGCTTTCTCTTCCTTCCCGCTTCCATCGCGTCCCTTGGGCGTGCCGAAATAAATGCCGCCGGTCAGCTCGCGCGCACAGAGCAGATCGAAACCGTCTTTTACAATATCGGCGCGGAGGGGGCTTGCCGATCTCAGTGCACTGAATACCCTGGCAGGCCGGAGGTTGCAGAAAAGATTGAAGTGCTTCCTCAGGGGGAGGAGCGCGGCACGTTCGGGCTGCTTCTCGGCGGGAAGGGCTTCCCATTGCGGTCCGCCGACTGCACCGAAGAGAATGGCACTGCATGATTCGCACAGCTCCAGCGTCGACGCGGGAAGGGCCTCACCGTGGATGTCGATGGCAAAGCCGCCGACATCGCCGAATTCATATTCGAGTTGCAGCGAGAACTTTTCCTGGACGGCGTCGAGCACCTTGAGGGCCTCTCTCATAATCTCGGGACCGATGCCGTCTCCCGAAAGGATAGCTATTTTCTTCATTGGATACATCCTTGAATTTTTATAGTCGTAACAGCCGCTACGCTGTCGCAAAACGGTGTGCTTGTCAATAAATAAATAGAGAAACATCCTCCATTCCGGGGAAAAGAGGGCGATATGAAAAATCAACAAAATGAACAGGGGGAATTGTATATACGGTAAATTTGTAGTATTGTTCCGACACATTGCGTTGTTCCGGTATTTCTACCAGAGAGGGAGCCGATTACTCGGCATCTGCGCGGATTCAGCGACGAGGGAGGTACGTTCTGCGGGTATGGCTGACAACAGGGAGAAAGGGTTCATGTGCTTCACCGACAACGATGCAATCAACAAACTGTTGAACAGTATCGTTTCCTCGGTCAAGACCTTTACCGAGGGTCAGCTGGAAGCGATCAACAGGCTTGCACGGATAGGAACGGCACTGTCGGCGGAACGCAACATCGACAGTCTGCTTGAAATGATCGTCGATGAAGCCCGCCGCTTTACCTGTGCCGACGGCGGGACACTCTATATCGTCAATGATGACGGAAGGGTCCTCGAATTTGCAATCGTTCAGAACGATACGCTCAACGTCAGGATGGGCGGCACGTCGGGGAAGATCACCTGGCCGCCCGTAAAGCTCTATAACGGTAACGGAACGAATAATCACGCCAATGTATCCTCCTACGCCGCACTGTCGGGCGAAGTGGTGAATATCCCCGACGTCTATCACGCGGAGCATTTCGACTTCGAGGGAACCCGCCAGTTCGACGCCACGACGGGATACCGCTCGCAGTCGATGCTGGTGGTACCGCTGCGGGATCACGAGAACGTCATAATCGGCGTACTCCAGTTGCTGAATGCCCAGGATGTGGTGACACAGAGGGTGCAGCCCTTTTCCCTGGAATGCCAGAACCTGACCCTGTCTCTGGCTTCACAGGCGGCCGTCGCCCTGACGAACAAACGGCTCATTCAGGACCTCGAAAACCTCTTCGAGTCATTCATCAAGACGGTGGCCACCGCGATCGACGAAAAATCTCCCTACACGGGAAATCACGGCCGGCGGGTCGTGGATCTGACCATGAGCATAGCGAAAAAGATAAACGAGATGGAGGACGGCCCCTTCGGGGACGTCTCCTTCAGCGAAGACGAGATGAATGAACTCAGGATAGCGGCGTGGCTTCACGATGTGGGGAAGATAGCCATCCCCGAGTACGTCATGGACAAATCGACGAAACTGGAAGCCCTCGCCGACAGGATCGAACTGCTCAAGACGCGCTTCGAGGTCCTCAAAAGGGATGTGGAGATCGCACACCTGAAAAAATGGGGATGCCGGGGAGAGGGGGAAGGCGCCGCTGACGAGAAGGACTCTCTGGCGGAAGAACTTGCCCTGCTCGATGACGACATTGCCTTTCTTGAATCGGCAAATATCGGGGCCGAGTTCATGTCCGACGAAAAGATCGAACGGGTCAAGGCCCTTGGGGAACGGACCTGGACTGTCGGTCGTTCATCGAGGCCCTTGCTGAGTGACGAGGAAGTCGAGCATCTCTGTATACGCAAGGGAAC
>CAYTUH010000256.1:0-704 GCA_964441165.1 uncultured Syntrophaceae bacterium | reverse complement strand
TTCCGGCCAGTGCGGAAGCGCTCGTCGGAAACGGGAACGTCATCAACAGTCACGCGGCGCTGACCCGGGAAATACTTTCTCAATTGCCCTTTCCAAAAAAGATGAAAAATGTGCCGAACTATGCATCCGCCCATCACGAATGCATAAACGGATCAGGGTATCCATTGGGCCTCAAGGGTGAGGAGATTCCGCTCCAGGCCCGCATTCTTGCCATCGCCGACGTCTTCGAGGCGCTGACGGCCGCCGATCGTCCTTACAGGAAGGGGAATACCGTCTCCGGCGCGATCAGGATACTGGGATTCATGGTGAAGGACAATCACCTTGATGGGGACCTTTACGATCTTTTTGTGAAGGAAAAAATATATCTCGATTATGCAAAACGCGAGTTGAAGCCGTCACAGATCGATGAAGACTGCCTCTGATGAAGGCGGGTTTGTTGAGGGGAAGCCTGCTGCTTCTCCATCCTCCGCTACCATCGAACGCCGGACCTGTCCTTCGGGATTCGGGAGGTCTGCGCCGGGATATTTCCGGAGAATCCATTCCGCGACGATCCCGGCGTTCCGTCATTTCCTTCCGGGACTGACGACTGCATTTTTCCGTTGACAGCTACGTACAACTGAGAGACCGTTGCTCCGGCTGTTCCCGGTGGAAAGGGTGGGAACTTTCCGGACAGTACAGACCGGCCTTGCGTTATCCGTGACGAA
>CAYTUH010000255.1:0-4630 GCA_964441165.1 uncultured Syntrophaceae bacterium | reverse complement strand
ATCAGCACCTTGTCCTTGGCAAACTCGAAGTCGGACATGTCTATCTTGTTTTTATTCAACCGTGCCCCGTTCAGCGCCGCTTCATTCACGAGATTCTCGATATCGGCACCGGAAAATCCGGGGGTACCCCGTGCAATCACGGAAAGATCCACATCGCCTGCGAGGGGGACTTTCTTGGCATGCACCTCGAAAATCTTCTCTCTTCCCTTGACATCGGGCAGAGGAACGACGACCTGTCTGTCGAAACGGCCCGGCCGCAGGAGCGCAGGGTCAAGTACATCGGGACGGTTTGTCGCCGACATGATGATGACACCTTCGTTGGATTCGAAACCGTCCATTTCAACGAGCATCTGGTTCAGCGTCTGTTCACGCTCGTCATGGCCGCCGCCCAGTCCGGCGCCCCGGTGTCTGCCCACCGCATCGAGCTCGTCGATAAATATTATGCAGGGCGCATTCTTCTTGCCCTGGTTGAAGAGATCCCGCACCCGGGACGCTCCCACACCCACGAACATCTCCACAAAATCGGATCCGCTTATGCTGAGAAAGGGAACTTCCGCTTCTCCGGCAATCGCCCTCGCCAGCAGTGTCTTTCCCGTCCCCGGCGCACCCACCAGGAGCACACCCTTCGGTATTCGCCCTCCCAGCCGGGTGAATTTCTTGGGGTCCTTCAGGAACTCGACGATTTCCTGCAGTTCTTCCTTCGCCTCATCAATTCCCGCCACATCGTCGAAGGTCACCTTCTTCGATTTGTCGGTCATCAGTTTCGCCCTGCTCTTACCGAAGGACATGGCCTTGCCGCCGCCCGACTGCATCTGACGCATGAAGAATATCCAGACTCCGATGAGGAGTATGATCGGGAGCCAGGAAATAAGAATTGTCATGTACCATGGATTACCTTCGGCCGGTTTGGCGGCAATCCGCACCCCTTTTTCCTTCAAAAGGGGAACCAGGTTCGAATCCTGGGGCACATAGGTTCTGAAGGTCGCTCCATCAATGAATCGCCCCTCCACGCTGTCACCCTGTATGACAACCTCGCTTATCTGCCCCTTGTCCACATAACTGATGAAGTCACTGTAGACGATCTCCTCTCTCCTGCTCTGGGGCTGATTGAACATGTGAAACAGAAAGATGAAGACAAGACTGATGACAATCCACAGGGCGATGTTTTTCTGCAATTGATTCATTTACTCTCCATATCTATGCGGCCTGTGCCGTCTGTCGGCACAGGACTTATTACCGCATATTTCATTCTTTTTTACAACCGCCACGAGAGGTGACGGAGATTGAACATTTTATGATTATTACTAAATTGGGTCTTCTACCAGATAATCTCAACTTTTACCACTTTTTCCGTCATATCGGTAATTTTGACCCGCTCGCTCATGTATATTCCCGGTATCCAGAGGACGGAACCCCGATCTGCCAGAAGCGGGATGTCAGACCGTTTCGCACGGGGAACCTTTGTATCGATAAATACCGACTTGACCTTTTTCGTCCCTCTCATTCCCAGAGGCTGAATTCTATCTCCGGGCCGAACGGTTCGAATCTGGAGGGGAAAAAGCACCCTGTCATAATCGATGAAGACGGTCTGCTTCAGGCCGTAGTCGACATCCTCGTGATGCACAAAGTCAAGGGTCACCGCACCTCTTCCTTCACCGAGATCGATACGTCCCGGAACGGGCACCTCGGCAGCAAAGACCCTTCCCCCGACGGCCCGCCTTCCACTCGCCCCCCGGGAAACGACAAGGGTGCCGTACTCTCGATGGACCCTGATATTGAAGGGCATCGAGAGCATCCCGCCGGGGTTGTCCCCCGTCATCAGATCACAGACGGCCATCACATGCTCATACCGGATTCCCTTCGTATCGCCGGTATTCTCTTCAAGAATTCTTTTGACAACCCGACGTCTCAATGCTTCATGTAATGCCCGCCATTCGGAAATATCGAGCGTCAGCCGCTTCCCGTCAAAATCGATTCCACTGCCCGAAAGGAACCTGTCGACCTCCCGGACGAGAAAATCATCTTCAACCCTGAGTATATCGGCGGTCCTGCCGATGGTACCGACGGGATCGGTACAGTAGTTCGCCGCCAGTTCCGGTATCAGCCTGTTTCTCAGCCTGTTGCGCAGATAATATTCCGATCGATTCGAACTATCGATGATGAAATCGATGTTCTCCCTTTCAAGGAACGCCATAATTTCTTCCCGGGACGTCTCGATCAGGGGACGGATGAAAACACCGTCACGCACCGGCACTATCCCCCGCAATCCTTCGAGACCGCTCCCCCGAAAGAGGTTTATGAGCACCGTCTCCGCCTGATCGTTGAGATTGTGGCCCAGGGCGATTCTGTCAAGTTCCAGATCATGGAGTTTTTCCCTGAAAAACCGGTACCGCTCTTCCCGGGCGATCTCCTCCCAGGAACCTTTCTTCCGCTCCCTGATTTCAGGAACCGACACCCGTTCCGAGACGAAGGGCACCTCCATCTCCGAACAGAGGGTCCGCACGAATTCTTCATCCCTCAACGATTCCCTGCCCCTCATGCCATGATTGAGATGAAGGACCACCAGGCCGGCTGCGTAGTCACCGGTACAGATGGTCAGTGCCTTCAAAAGGGCAATTGAATCGGGTCCTCCCGACACGGCAACACCGATGCGGTCATTTTTCCGAATCATGCCGTACGTTTTTATTGTCCGCCTCAGTTTGTCCAACACGGTCGGCCACCTCTGACATCATCGCCGATGCGTCGTGGAGTCTCCGCCATTCCGGCGCCACCCCCCGTCCTCTCACCGAAAATATCGTTTCAATTCCGCTATCTCTTCACAGGAATAATCAGGACAGAGTTCGAGCAGCCTTTCCCGTTCCGTCAATCCGTTGAGAAGGGCACAACTCACGATACCTGCATTTTTTGCCAGCATTATATCATTAATGCCGTCCCCCACCACAAGGGTTTCATCAGCCCCGGCACCGTATCGTTCCATAAACTCGTCGATCAGTCGCCTGTCCGGTTTGGTATACTTTCTGGCCCCCATGCCGACAATCTCCAGGAAATGGTCTGCTATTCCAAGAGACTTCACGATTTTCTCCGCAAAATACTGACGCTTGTTCGTGATAATCACCTTGGAGGTATTCCTGAAATGATGTAACACACCGGCGACACCCTGATAGAGCTTCGTATTATCAAGAAGATGCTCATCGTAGTACGAAATGAACAT
Source organism: uncultured Syntrophaceae bacterium (assembly GCA_964441165.1). GTDB lineage: Bacteria > Desulfobacterota > Syntrophia > Syntrophales > UBA2210 > CAYTUH01. The sequence continues at coordinate 1,419 of CAYTUH010000255.1, read as the reverse complement.
GTCCAGCGCTTTTTCTTCACGTTCCCGATGTTCATCCCCCAGCGACCGGGCAATCAATTGTCTGATACCATCTCCGACGAATCCCTTGATTTCGCCGCTGCTCAATGCAGAAAGCCCCAGTTCGCCCAATGTATGATTTACGGCATTCACGAGATCGTCAACGGAATCCACGAGCGTTCCGTCGAGATCGAAGGCCACAAGATTCACTTTCTTCACATCCATACCTTTCCTTTTGTCCCGCAGTGATCAGTCCTGATGACACCAATATAATAACTGACAGGTAAATTACAAGTAGTGAAGGACACCCTTTTGATTCATGTTGACAACAGCTTTTTGAGTGTGGTAGGCACCGGGTAACCGCTTGGATCCGGAATGGCGGACTGAGACGGAACGGCTTGTGCAAGACAGAAAGAGTACATACAGATTGATCGAGGGCCTTTCCGATTCCAGTGGGGGCCCTTTTTTTGTCCCGGAGGATCGGAGATATCATGAATAAGGAATCCATCGCAATAATCGGTCTCGGCAAGGTGGGAACAGCCCTTGGCTACCCCTTTCGTTCACCCGGCTACCCCGTCGTCGCCCTGTCAGACCAATCGGAAACAGCCCTCGACACCGGTATGGAATACACCGGCGGGAAAAGGTATCTTGACCCGGCCGAAGCGGCATCTCATGCCGATGTGGTATTTATCACCACCTCCGATGACGCCATCCGCTCCGTCTGCACGAAGCTTTCCGAATCCGATGCCTCCGTCAGGGGGAAAAAGGTCGTTCATGTAAGCGGCGCCGGGGGGCTCGATCTTCTCGACAGTGCCCGCAGAAAAGGCGCCCGCGTGGCCTCAATCCATCCGCTCCAATCCTTTGCCGATGTATCCGGTGCCATCGATAACATCCCTGGCAGCACCTTCGGCATTACGGCGGAGGCCGAAATCGAGGCGTGGGCCCAAGAGGTGGTCCGCGATCTCGGCGGAAAACCGGTGCTCATCGCCGAAGAGGACAAGCCGCTGTATCATGCCGCGGCATGCATTGTGTCGAACTATCTCGTGACACTCATGTATATCGGCGAAGAGATCTATCAGCATCTCGGGATAGAGGCCGATGAAGCCCTCACCTCTTTCTGGCCGCTGGTCAAAGGAACGATTCGAAACATAGAAAAAAAGGGCGTCTGCCAATCACTGACGGGCCCCATTGCACGCGGCGATACCGGAACGATTCGCGCCCACCTTTCGATTCTGGAATCAAACATGCCTGCCCTGCTCTCACTCTACAGAGAACTCGGTGCCATTACCGCCGATGTGGGGCAGAAGGGACAGTCGCTCTCGCCGGAAAAGGCGAATGAGATAAAATCTTTTACTTTTCTTTATAGGAAATAATTATGTATGGAAACCTATCCGGTCCACGTACCTGAATGAGAAAGGCTAC
>CAYTUH010000254.1:0-4631 GCA_964441165.1 uncultured Syntrophaceae bacterium | reverse complement strand
TGAACCTAATAGTTTCGGATTGTCGTATTTAACAATAAGACCGGTCTTTATTCCAGGCCCCACAACGATTGCCTTTGTTTTAAAATACTTCTGCGAAAGATGCTGGAGTGTATAAAGAATAGAAGGGACAACGGTAGAAATGATAATCTCTTCTACGGTCTCAATAGACAAATTCTCGTATTGAAACAGCTGATTGATAATCATCCCATATTCATCCGCACTTTTATTTTTGTCTGTCTCCATACGCCAGCTGCGCAAAAGTTCTCTCTCGGCATAGACGCCAAGAACAATATTCGTATTTCCCACATCGACGACTAATAGCATGACTATTCTCCTATAATGGTCACATCACCGGACAGGACGCAGGTTGCCGCACCATCCGGTTCCTCAAGCAGGAGTGCCCCGTTTTCATCAAGCCCGACGACCGTTCCTTCCTTGACAGTATCCCGATCGGTCACTTTGATGAACTTCCCACATATGCCGGAATACTCCATCCATTCTTTTCTGACGGGTGCAAAACCCTCGGTACAATAACGTTCGTACCAGGTTACGAAAGACTCAAGCAGCCGAACCGTGAAACGGGAGCGGGAATGTGAACGGGACGTTTCTTCTTTCAACGAAGTGGGCGTCTGGCGGAAATCAGTGTAAAAACGGGCCTTCTCCATATTAATATTCACACCCATACCTACCACGACAAAATCTATCTTTCCCCGCGCCGTCCGTATCTCGGTGAGAATGCCCGATACTTTTCTCCCGCCGATCAGCACGTCATTGGGCCACTTTATGGTAATGCCACGGGCACCATATTCCCGCAATGTTTCCGCCAGCGCGACGCCGGCCATCAATGTCAGTTGTGGTGCACGAAAGGTCTCAATGACCGGCCTGAGGATGACTGACAGGTAGAGATTGACTCCCGGCGGTGACTGCCACACCCGACCGAGGCGCCCCCTGCCCCCGGTCTGGGAATCAGCGATGACGACAGCACCCTCTTCCGCCCCGTTCATGGCATGTTTCGAGGCAAAACGGTTGGTGGAATCCACCGTGGTGAGAAAGTCGAGGGACCTGACGAAACCATTACCCGAAAGGAGGTGTTTTAGTCTATCTTCCGTAAAATCCATGGTGCTTTAAAAATTATGCTCCTTCAATGAGTAATGATATGTCGGCCGCCGGTGCCGAGTGGGTAACCGCTCCCACTGAAATGTAATCGACGCCGGTTTCGGCAATTTCCCTCACCCTTGAGAGAGAAACATTTCCCGATGCCTCGATAAGGAATCTGCGGCCTGTTCTTGTAACTGCTTCTCTCATCTGCTCGACGGACATATTGTCAAGCATGATGATATCGATGCCGCCGACGCGAAGCACTTCATCCAGCTCCTCCAGCGTCCTGACCTCCACTTCGATCTTCAATCCCAGAGGATTCGCCTTTCGCACCACCTCAACGGCCCGGGATACACTTCCGGCAGCACTTATATGGTTGTCTTTGATCATGATGGCGTCATAGAGACCGAAACGGTGGTTCCGGCCTCCTCCCATCGTCACGGCGTATTTTTCCAGGTGCCGCATCCCCGGCAGCGTTTTTCTCGTATCGAGAATGACCGCTTCGGTACCGGCAACCTTTTCCACGAATGCATGGGTTGCCGTGGCAATGCCGCTCAGATGCTGGAAAAAGTTCAGGGCCACCCGTTCCGCCGTGATGATGCTCTGAAGTGAACCGGAAATCTTCGCCAGAACGTCCCTGCTCCTGACCTTATCACCATCCTCTTTATGAAGGGTCACCCGGAGAGTGGGATCATGAATCATGAATACGTCCCGGAAGATTCCGATGCCCGCAATGACGAGGTCGTTCTGTTTTGCCATGGCCCGCGCGATACCGGTCTCGGTACCGTCCAAAAGGGCGTCCGTCGTTGCATCGCCGGAACCGATGTCCTCTTCCAGTGCGCACCGTATGAGCTGGATGGTTCTCTCGTCCGGATTCACGCTCTACCCATCGATCTCTCTGAGTTTTTTGAGTGACTCCTCAAGCATATCGTTCTTCTTTTTCAAGTCTTCAAACTTGGCCTGCTCTTTTTCGACGATTTCTTCGGAAGCCTTGTTGATGAAGTCGCTGTTACTCAATTTCTTCGCCACCTGTGCCATTTCCCTGGCGAGTTTCTTCAGCTTCTTTTCCTGCCGGTCTATCTCGACGGACACATCAATCATGCCCTCAAGAAATACATAGACCTTGACGGCTCCGATCACATCGGTCGCCACGTGCTTCGGCTCCTCGGTAACATCCTCAATCCGTAATTCGGCCAGATTCGAGAGATCCGATATGTAATCCCTGCCCATGTTTACGTTCGCCATCAATTCATCGTCGTGTACCGAGAGAAGGACGGTGAGTTTCTTTGAGGGAGGAATATTGATCACACCGCGAATATTTCTGATGCTTGTTATGATACTCTTGATAATGTTGAACCGGTATTCCGCATCTTTATCGGCGAGGTCATCGGTCACACGGGGAAAATCGCTTACCATGATCGAGCCGCCCTTTTCCGTGATTCGCTGCCAGATTTCTTCCGTCACGAAGGGCATGAACGGATGGAGAAGCTGCAGTGATTGCTTCAGGACCAATCTGAGGGTATGTTGTGCAGCCTTTCGCTGCGCAGGTGAAGCGTTACCGTAGAGTGCCGGTTTGATCAATTCAAGATACCAGTCACAGAATTCATGCCAGAAGAACTGATATACGGCACCGGCCGCATCGTTGAACCGGTACTCGTCGAGATAGCGCGTCACGCTCCCGATCGTCTCGTTCAGCCGGTCCCGTATCCAGCGGTCACCGAGCGAAAGATCCCCGCGTTCCGGCTGGACATCCTCTTCGGGGAGATCGGCCAGGTTCAACAAGGCAAACCGCGCCGTGTTCCAAATTTTATTCACGAAGTGCCGGTATCCCTCGATCCGTCCTTCCGACATCTTTACATCTCTTCCCTGTGCGGCAAATGCCGCCATGGTAAATCGAAAAGCATCGGCGCCGTACTTGTCTATCATCTCGAGCGGATCGATGCTGTTACCCTTAGATTTACTCATTTTATCCCCTTTTTCATCCCGCACCAATGCGTGGAGATAGACATCGGTAAAGGGGACCTCATTCATGAAGTGCAGTCCCATCATCATCATCCGCGCCACCCAGAAAAAGATGATGTCGAAACCCGTAACAAGGAGTGATGTGGGGTAGAAAGTCTTCAGGGGTTCCGTACCATCAGGCCATCCAAGGGTCGAAAAGGGCCAGAGCGCCGAACTGAACCAGGTATCAAGCACGTCCTCTTCCTGAAACAGCGATGTGCCTCCGCAGTCCGGACAGACGGTGGGCTCCACCACCTCGACGATTATTGCACCGCAATCCTGACAATACCATACGGGAATCCGGTGACCCCACCATATCTGTCGCGAAATACACCAGTCGCGAATATTATCGAGCCATTCAAAGTAGGTTCCCTCCCATGTCTTCGGGACAATCCTCGTCTTGCCTTTCACCACGGCGGCTGAAGCCTCACGTGCCAGTGGCTTGACTTTCACGAACCACTGTTTCGACACGGCCGGTTCGACAATCGTCTTGCACCGGTAACAGCGGCCCACATTATGCACGTATGGTTCGTCCTTGATAAAGTACCCCCCCTTCTTCAGGTCTTCAACGACATTTTTTCTGCAGGTATAACAGTCCTGCCCCTGATATTTGCCACCGTTTTCGTTTATGCGGGCATCACCGTCCATGATGATCACGATTTCGAGATTCTGCCGTTCCGCCATGGCAAAGTCGTTGGGATCGCATGAAGGGGTGATTTTCACGGCGCCGGTACCGAATTCCTTTGATACGTAATCATCGGCGATAACGGGAATTTCCTTATTGACGAGCGGCAGGACAACCGTTTTACCGATGACATCCCTGTATCGCTCGTCATCAGGATTTACGGCTACTGCCGTATCACCCAGCATTGTTTCGGGACGGGTCGTTGCAACAACGATCTCGCCTTTTCCATCGGCATAGGGGTACCTGATATGCCAGAGGAATGTCGATTCTTCTTCGTACTCGACTTCGAGATCCGAAATTGCGGTGTGACAGCGGGGACACCAGTTTACAATATAATCACCCTGGTAGATAAGGCCTTCTTTATAAAGACGGACAAAGACTTCCTTGACGGCACGACTCAGCCCCTCGGCCATGGTAAAACGCTTTCGCGCCCAGTCGCAGGAGCAACCAAGCTTCTGAAGCTGATTCAGAATAATGCCGCCGTACTTTTCCCGCCATTGCCAGACTCGTTTGATAAACTCCTCGCGGCCGATATCGTGCCTGCTGATCCCCTCCTTGGCAAGCCCCTGTTCCACCACGTTCTGGGTAGCGATCCCGGCATGATCGGTTCCCGGCATCCAGAGCGTATTGTGCCCCTGCATCCGTTTGTAACGGATCATGATGTCCTGGAGCGAATTATTGAGGGCATGTCCCATGTGAAGCATACCCGTCACGTTGGGAGGCGGAATCACGATACAATAGGGCTTCTTTTCGCTTCTATCCTCCGCCCTGAATAATCCGCCGTCGATCCAGTACTGATACCATTTGTCCTCAACATCATGAGACGAGTACGCCTTGTCCAGTAGTT
>CAYTUH010000253.1:4378-4638 GCA_964441165.1 uncultured Syntrophaceae bacterium | reverse complement strand
ATTCGGATATGAGGATATCCCCCGTTTCGGCCTGGTGGTGAATACTTTCGAGAATACCGTTCTCAAGATCAGCCACGGCAGACATTTCAAGGCGCCGACGCCTAATGACCTTTTCTGGCCCGATGACGGGTTTACCCGGGGGGATCCGGATCTCGAGCCTGAAACGGGATGGCATTCCGATATTACTGCCGAGCAGACCTTCTTCGATAACCGGCTTTTTGCGGCCCTTTCCTTTTTTTTCTGGAACATAGATGACAAGA
>CAYTUH010000253.1:0-4368 GCA_964441165.1 uncultured Syntrophaceae bacterium | reverse complement strand
TCTTGACAGCCAGGTCAAGACGACTCCAGCGGGGTATGGACACCTGAAAATCTGCGGACCTATCGTGCCCGGGGCGTTGAAGCGAGTGTGAAGGCCGGACCCTGGAAGAATATGACGGTTTCAGTAGACTACACCTATACCCATGCCGATGAGGAGAATAAGGCCTATACCACACAGGACTATGGCTGGCCCCCGTATGTGCCGCCTGATTTTCAGTATGACTGGGTGACCCGCCGGGCCGCCTATACTCCCCGTCATCAAATCAAGGGCCGGCTGGTCTACTGGACCGACTCCGGGCTCACGGCCACGGCCGTGGCACGCTATGTGGGGGACCGCCTCTGGTATCGCACCGAGACTGATACGGTCTACCCGAATACCAAAACCGTCGAATATGTCCTCGGTTCATACTGGACGCTGGACTGCAGGATTGAACAGCGGTTTCATGATAATTGGATTGTGACGTTGTACGGTACTAATCTTCTCGATCAGGAATACGATACCCATTTTGATATCTTCTACGACAATGCCGGTGCCGGTCATGTAGGAAGCTTTCCCGGGGCCGGGAGGGCCTTTTTTGCCGGAGTGGGCTATGAATTCTAACGAGGCAAGGAGATAGTATGTCGTTACTTGATTATTTTTACCGGGGAGGTCCGGTCATGTATCCGCTCCTTTTCTGCTCCCTCCTTTCACTGACCGTGATCATCGAACGCATCACCTTCTGGATCAGGGAGAAAGGCTGCCGGGACCGGCCTGTCCTGGAGAAATTCATGGCCCTCGTTGAGAAAGACGACCTTGACGAGGCACGGCACATCACCCGCGGTTCCCGTGATCCCGTGATTCGCGTCATGGTATGCGGGCTGGTGCACCGGGAATTTTCCCTGCGGGACGCCCTGCAGATGGGGGCCGACGAGGAAATCAGCCGGATGAAACGCTACCTGCCGGTGCTCGATACCATGATTACCCTCTCACCGCTCCTGGGAATCCTCGGTACGGTGGTGGGAATCATCACGTCTTTTACTGTGCTGGGTCGGGTGGGTGTGGAAAACCCCCATCTTGTCACAGCCGGTATCGGGCAGGCACTCATTACCACCGCCTTCGGTCTGATCATCGCCATCCTGAGCCTGATTCCCTATAACTATTTTCAATCAAAAGTCGAAAAGGCGATTCAGGAAATCGAGAAGTATGGCACGACGCTGGAAATCATAGTGGAAAAGAGACGTAACAGAAACGGCGAGGTGTCCCGATGAGAGTGCGGGAACGGCAGCGGAAAAGTGCGCGCATCGAGATGATACCGCTGATCGATGTGGTCTTCCTCCTCCTGATTACGTTCATTCTCTTCACCATGACCATGACGGTGCGGCACGGTATCCCTCTCGATCTGCCTTCTTCCTCGACGGCGCGCGTAGAGCGTGATGACTGCATCCGAATAACCGTGACGGAGGGGGGGACGCTCTTCCTGAATGAGAGAGAGGTTACTGTTGCCGAATTGCCCCTTTTTCTCGGGAACCTTCGGAAGAATGCCCCCGACAGAAAAGTGGTGATTTCGGGTGACCGGGACGCGCCCTATGAGGCGGTTATCACCGTCCTTGATACGGTGCGGAAATCGGGAATGGACGGAGTGTCACTGGATACGAAATGGAAGTGAGCGCCCGACGGGATCTGATATGTGCATTATTCATCGCCGCGGTCATACATGCACTTGCCGCCGCAATGCACATTTCCGCGCCCCTTCCTTCGGAGGTGCCGCCTCCCGTGCATAATAAGGACCTTGCAATATCCATCGTTTCCACATATAGGGAAACGGGAGAAATCACGGTGGAGAACCCCCTTCAGAGAGTGGTGGAATCGCCGGCTGAACTCGTGCAACCGGTACCGGTATCCGTGAAAAAGCCGGTCGTGAAGCCGCAGGTGCCTGCGAGAAAGCCGGTGCCGGAGCCGAAAGAGACACTCCGTCGCAGCGAGGAAAGGCGGCGTGCGGAGGAGAACGCTCCTGAGGTCGCTCCCGAGAGGCGCTTCGAACCGGTTGCGCAGCCATTACCGACGGCGTCAGTGAAAAATCCGGAGCCGTTGCAAGAGCCGGTGCCGCCGCAAGAACCGGTCGTGACGATGCCCCGCTACCGGGAAAATCCGCCGCCTCCCTATCCGGCGAAGGCCCGCAGGCGGGGTTATCGAGGCGTTACCGTGCTTTCGGCGGAAATATTGACGGACGGCAGCGTGGGCGAACTGAAGGTGACGACCTCATCGGGTTACGAAATCCTCGATGAGGCGGCGCTCCGTGCCGTGAAGACATGGACTTTCCACCCGGCGCTGAAAAACAGGGAGCCGGTATCAGGATGGGTTGATATTCCGGTAAGGTTCGAACTTGCGGGGGATCGCAAATGATGCAGAGAAAAGGCGAAGGATGGGTCCTTATTGTTGCAGTCGTGCTGTGGGGTGTCTTGTGTCTTGTGATCAGTCCCGCCTGCGGTGCCGTATCGTCGAAGACCTATTATCTTCAGGGGAACAAATATCTGGTCCAGAAAAAGTACGATAAGGCAATCGAGAAATATAAAAAGGCCATAGATATCAATTCAAAGCGTGCGGATTATTACTGCAAGCTCGGGGAGGCTTACAGGTGCAAAGGGATGAACGAGGAAGCGGTCCATTATTTTGAGAAGACGATCGCATTGGATGAGAATTACTATTCCGCCTATGCCATGCTCGGCCGGACCCTCGTCGAAATGGGGCAATACCACAGGGCGCTTGAATATTATCATGTGCTTGTTGCGAAAGGTCCGAAAGACAGCCAGGTACATTTTTCGCTTGCCATGATATGCGAGATTAACGGTGATGTCGACGGGGCCATCCGGGAATACGAGGCGGCATTGAAGATACGTTCCAACTATTATGAGGCGCTGTGCAATCTTGGAGAGGCCTACGCACGGAAAGGTGAGTACGGGAAAACCGTCGACTGTTACGTACGGGCGAGAAAAATCCGTCCCTACGATGAAAATGTCGTGGTGGGCCTCGGCATCGCCTACACAAAACTGAGAGATTTTCACGAGGCAGAGGACATTTTCTCCATCGCGCTCAAGATTAATCCTTTCAACCGGGATACGCGGTTCTATCTGGGAAAGACCTATTACGGCCTCGAGAAACTCGATCAGGCCATCAAGCAAACCGAAAGGGCCCTTTCCATCGATCCGGACAGTGCCGATATCCATTTCACACTGGGGTTATATTATGATAAGAAGGGCTGGACCGACATGGCCGAGGTAGAATACAGCGAGGCCATGAGACTCGATCCCGAATATCTCGGAAGACGGCTGAAGATACTCCAGGAAGCGAGGAACCAGCCCGCCGAAAGTCAATGACCGGTGGCGGCCATTGACGGAAAATAACTGAATAGAAAGCATCAGGGAGACAAATTATGAGTGACGCCATCGATATAAGAACAGAACTTGCATGTCTGATTGTAGAACGATCTTTCCAGTACCGGGACGATCCGCCCTTTACCCTGGCGTCCGGTCGAAGGAGCAACTTTTATTTCAACTGCAAACCCACGACACTTGATCCGAAGGGAATGAACCTTATCGGACACGCCATATTCGACATGCTCGTGGATACCGACGTGACCGCCGCGGGGGGACTCACCCTCGGTGCCGATCCGATAGCCAATGCGTTAGCCCTCATATCCTATCAGCGGGGAAAGCCCATCAAATCCTTTATCGTGAGAAAAGATGTGAAAGGTCACGGCACGAAAAGTGCGATTGAGGGAAATGTGGTAAAGGGAGAAAAAGTGGTGATTATCGATGACGTCATCACCACAGGCGGTTCGACCATCACCGCCATTGAACGGGCACGGGAAGCGGGGCTCGTGGTTGACCGGGTCATCACGCTGATTGATCGGGAAGAAGGGGGACGGGAGAATATTGAAGCCCACGTCCGGCCGGTGGAGTCCGTCTTTACGAGGACGGAAATCATGGAATATTACCGGGAGAAGCAATAAGAAACTTCACACAGGAAGGACTCACGGTGCCGGAAGGCGGTCATCGTACTCAAAGAGACCCCTCTTTCCTGTGTCCAACCGGACTGTCGGAGTGTTCTATTCGCTGCCGTAATATTGAGTCCGAAGTCTGTTGACCGCCAAATGGGCCTGGCGGGTCGGTTCGGGGAGACGGTATCCCCTGCAGGTGGAGAGTACCAGCGCCACGGCCCGGTCAAGACTGATCCTGTGTCCCTGGGATATGAAAAGGGGCTTCACCTTATCTTTTGTCCGGACGACCGAGCCGATGGTCTCGTCGTTGTACACAAGCGGAGTGTGTTCACCCCGCTCCTGCCCGGGGTCGGACTCTTCCAATGCTTTTTTCAGATTTTTGGCATTGTCAG
>CAYTUH010000252.1:2266-4642 GCA_964441165.1 uncultured Syntrophaceae bacterium | reverse complement strand
CCGACAGCCAGGATGATATCAAAAAATTAGTCCAGGACCGCATCGACCAGGAGGCCGAACAGCTGCCGCCGCCGCCGGATGAAACGCCGGCGATCACCAGCAAGCTTCTCGACGAATGTATCTTCGCGAATTCCCTGGGCGATGGCACCCTCTACGCGACGCTGTTTCGCGATCGCTTTTTGTTCTGCAAGAATACCCAGGAGTGGTTCGAATGGACCGGCCACTGCTGGCAGCGCGATGTCATGGGTCGGTCACTCGCCGCCGTGGAGATCCTCGTCGGTCACTACCTCGGCGAGTACAAAAAGCTCGCCGGCAGGGTCGCCGAGCTGACGAACAAAGGGGATGATGACGATAAAGGCGAGATCAAGGGTCTCAAAAAAAAGCAGTCCGCCCTCCTCAAGCGGTCCAGCCAGCTCCGGGATGAAAAGCGCCGGAGCTCCTGCCTGAAATTTGCACACACCATCGAGAATCCTCTGGCCATCACCGGCGAGGAATTCGACCAGAAGCCCATGTTGTTCCCCTGCGCGAACGGCGTCATCGATCTCGAGACGGGGACGATCTCCCCCGGGCGGCCCGGTGACTACCTCTCCCTGGTCAGCCCCGTGGAATTCCGCGGGATCAACGAACCGGCGAAACTCTGGGAGGAAAAATTCCTCGAGATCTTCGGCGGCGACGAGGACCTTGTCGCCTACATGCACCGCCTCTTCGGCTACGCCATCACCGGCCTGGTCCACGAGAAAGTCTTTCCCGTCCTCTATGGGAAGCAAGGCTGGAACGGCCGGAGCCTCATCGTCGAGACCGTCAGCTACGTCATGGGATCGCTCGCCGGGTCCATCCCCGCGGAGATGCTCCTGTCATCGAAATACGTGAAAGCCTCCTCCGGTCCGTCCCCCGATATCATGAGCCTGAAGGGCCTCCGGATGACCTTCGCCAGCGAGACCGACGAGGGGCAGAAATTCTCCGCGTCGAAAGTCAAGTGGCTCACCGGGAAAGACGAACTCGTCGGCAGGAACCCCCACGACAAATACTCGTCCCGGTTTCAACCGACCCACAAACTGTTTCTCATGACCAATTCACAACCGGCGGCGCCGCCGAACGACAAGGCATTCTGGGAGCGCCTCCACCTGATCCCGTTCAACATATCGTTCGTCAACCGAGATCCCCAGGAGCCTCACGAGCGCCGGGCCATCCTCGACCTGGACAAGCAGATCCACACGGAAGCACCGGGGATCCTCGCGTGGCTCGTTCGCGGGTGCCTCCTCTGGCAGAAGCACGGCCTCATGCCGCCCCGGAAAGTATCCGACGCCACCGAGCAATACCGGCGGAACGAGGACCTCCTGGCCGACTACATCGATGAATGCTGCATCCGGGAACCGGGGGCACAGGCCCGGTCGTCCGATCTCTATGCCCGGTTCGTCACCTGGTACCACGCCAACATCGGGCAGAAAGAACCCTCCGGCACCTGGTTCGGAAAGGGGCTCTCTCAGAAATACGAGAAATCCAAAGCCAACGGCTGCGTCACCTACCACGGCATCACCCTTGCCGATCAGGGAGGGTTAGAGGGTTTATGAGGGGAATAATGCAAAAACCGATACAAAAACAAAAAACAGGAAAAACAATGGAAAACGCTCTCAGTGTCTACAAGTATCCCCAACCATCCCCGAAAAAGGGAGGGTTTGCCGCCGCCGGGCGTCCGTCCGTAACCCGCCGAAACCATACAGGGAACCCCGTAGATAGTTGGGTGGAAAATGTCCGTTCAGGGAGGGTTAGACAGTTCTCCATGGTTTTATTGATCTAACGTTTTTTAAAAAAGCTCGTACGTATAAATATACGGAATACGTTCCAACCCTCCCTAGGTACCCTGGAGAGGGGGTATTATTATTTATAATAATACTAAAATATATAATGAAAATAGATAGATAAAAAAGAAAAGAAGAAAGGGAGGGTTTGATGGAAAAACAGGGAGGGTTTAAAAAAGGGTCCCTAAGGGTCTACCGATGGAATATTTCAGCTGAAAGGATCAAAGGGCTCGTCGGTAAAGACAGGGCCGTCGTTGAAAATCACCAGGCAGTACAATTTTTACCGAAGCAGAAATTAATTCTCATGACTGGAAAGTTACCCCAGGCCACGTCCAATGACAAAGCATTCCGGGAGCGGATCCACCTGATCCCATTAAAAAACTGAAAGCTGAAAGGATAATGCTATGGATAAAATAAATGAAGGAATATTGACGTTTAATGATCTCCGGCGAGCGTTCGTCGAAGGTGCAATCTGGTGGGGATCTAAATTCCACAGGGGCATCACGTGGCCGCCTCTTCGAGAAACAGCGGAACCAGAGGCCGAAAAGCGATATCCATCAGGCGAACCGGGGCACGT
>CAYTUH010000252.1:1977-2248 GCA_964441165.1 uncultured Syntrophaceae bacterium | reverse complement strand
GCCGAAAAGCGACATCGATGCCGTCGGCCCGATTTATTCAGACGGTTCACCCGGTATCACGGGATGCTCGTATGCCCGTGGAGATATATGGGAGCTTGAAGAAGACTGCGACCAAACGGCGTTTATGGAAGCGGCGGAAAAAGCGGGATGGCACGTTACCATCACAGAAGTTGAAATTTGCGTGGATTATGATGAGCGTCAATATATTAGGCTGCCCGCATCGCCATACCGTATGCAAAAGGAGACCCTTCACGAATTTATTAGAGATTAT
>CAYTUH010000252.1:0-1953 GCA_964441165.1 uncultured Syntrophaceae bacterium | reverse complement strand
GATCCCAGTGCCGAGGCCCGGTCGTCCGATCTCTACAGCCGGTTCGTCACCTGGTACCACGCCAACATCGGGCAGAAAGAACCCTCCGGCAGATGGTTCGGCAAGCAGCTCTCTCAGAAATACGAAAAATCCAAAGCCAACGGCTGCGTCACCTACCACGGCATCGCCCTCGCTGAGCAGGGAGGGTTAGAGGGTTTATGAGGGTAATTTCACAAAAACCGATAAAAAAACAAAAAACAGGAAAAACAATGGAAAACGCTCTCAGTGTCTATAAGTATCCCCGTCCATCCCCGAAAATTAACAGGAGGTATGAGAATGTTCGCTCATCAAGTCATCGGTGATATGAAAAAGATATCAAGTAATGAAAACTATAAATTGTTTCAAAAGACCGCAAAAACGCTACCTGCTCTCATAATGAATTCAAATAAATTCCATGTCGGAGAAATGAGAGACATTGTCAGTTATTTTAAAAGAGATGCAGGTAAACCTCTTTTTGAAGAACATAAAGAATATCTTCGTATGCCATTCAAAATATGTTGGTTTGATTATTTAAACAATTATTACAGAGAAACGCCCAAGGGAGGAATGATCGTCCTCGAGGTGTCTTCGAATAAGTGGATGGTATGGATGTTTGCTTATATTGCAGAAGATAAGATGTGGATGCCAAAACTTTTAAGCTATCACGTTGATTTTAGTGATACCTGCCAACAATTAAGTTGTTATGCAATTGAAGATACACCAGCAGAATCAATAAAACAATTGCGAAAAGAAGACAATGCGGAATTAACACTTTTGCAATCAGCAATTTTACTTTTAAACACAAAAAACATCATCACAGAAGAACACCACCCGCCTGAAAAATTGAACAAGAAACGGCGTCAACTCGGCCGGCAGGAACTGTTCACCTATAAGACCCTGAACGTCGTTCTGCCGTCACCGTCTCGATCGTCATCGGGCTCATCCAAAACGGACATACATCAACGGATTCATCTGTGCCGCGGGCACTTCAAAGAGTATACCACTGAAAATCCCCTCTTTGGAAAGCATACCGGTCTGTATTGGTGGCAGCCACACGTGAGAGGACAAAATAAAGACGGTATTGTTATGAAAGAGTATGAAATTGAAAAGCGGAAGAATGATTAACTCATGAACATCCTCGATATGGCACAGAAAAAAGTGAAACTCCGGAAAGTCTCCGGGACGGGCGGCGGCGAGTGGCAGGGACCCTGTCCGGACTGCGGGGGAAACAACCGTTTCCACGTCTGGCCTGAGCAGAACCAGGGCCAGGGCAGCTACTGGTGCCGGTCGTGCGGGAAAACCGGCGATGCCATCCAGTTTCTGCGCGACTTTGAGGGGATGTCCTTCCGTGCTGCCTGCGACCATCTCAATATTGCACTGCCGGATCGGCCCGCCCAGATGGGACCGGCCCAGTCCCGGCGGGAAAAGCCGGAATTCGAACCGGCAATGCACCTCTCCCCGGCCGACCAGTGGCAGGAAAAAGCGGAAATACTCACCGCCTGGGCAGAGGGGCACCTCATGAACAATCCCGACGTCCTCGGCTGGCTCGCCGCCCGCGGCATCGACCGTGCCGCCGCCGAAAACTACCGCCTCGGATGGAACCCCGGCGAGAACGGAAAAGACCTTTACCGGGCCCGCACCGCCTGGGGCCTCCCGGAACTCCGGAAAGACAACGGCCGCCTCCGGGCAATGTGGATCCCCCGCGGCCTGGTCATCCCCGCCGTTCGCGACGGCATCGTCCACCGGATCCGGATCCGCCGTCCCGAGGGAGAGCCGCGGTACTACGTCATCCCCGGATCGTCGTCACACACCATGCACCTCGAGGCGAGCCGCCGCGGGGCCGTCATTGTCGAGGCGGAACTCGACGCGATCGCCATCGCCGCCACCACCACCCTCGCCGGCGCCGTGGCCGTCGGGACCTCTCACGGCAAACCC
>CAYTUH010000251.1:1371-4661 GCA_964441165.1 uncultured Syntrophaceae bacterium | reverse complement strand
GGGTTGCCTCGACCTCGGCGGTGCCCATGCGGTGACCGGAAACATTGATAACGTCATCGACACGGCCGGTAATCTTGATGTCGCCGTCTTCGTCGACTTCCGCTCCGTCACCGGAGAAGTAGTATCCCTTGAACTGGGTGAAGTAGTTCTCTTTGAACTTCGCGTCATCGCCCCAGATAGTTCTCAGCATTCCGGGCCAGGCAGCCTTGATGCAGAGAGAGCCTTTGCCGGCGCCTTCAATCTCATTGCCTTCGTCATCCAGCAGAGCCGTGGCAACGCCGAAGAAGGGAACCATCGCTTTTGCCGGTTTGATGTCAATCGCGCCCGGCAGGGGGAGAATCATGTGACCGCCCGTTTCGGACTGCCACCAGGTATCGACGATGGTGCATCTGCTGGCGCCGATCTTGTCATAGTACCACATCCACGCTTCGGGATTGAGGGGCTCACCGACGGAACCGAGTACCCGCAGCGATGAAAGATCATGCTTGTCGACCCACTCATCACCTTCCTTGGCAATGGCGCGAATCGCCGTGGGGGCGGTATAAAAGACATTCACGTTGTATTTTTCAACGATCGCCCAAAACCTGTCATAGGCCGGATAACTGGGCACGCCCTCAAAGATTATACTGGTGGTGCCGTTGCAGAGCGGGCCATATACGCAGTAGCTGTGACCGGTCACCCAGCCGATATCGGCGGTGCACCAGAAGACATCCTCATCGTGCACGTCGAAGGCATACTGATGGGTAATGGCGCAATAGAGAAGGTATCCACCGGTCGTGTGAACCACGCCCTTGGGTTTTCCCGTGGAACCGGAGGTATAGAGAATGAAGAGCGGATCTTCCGCGTCCATTTCCTCAGGCTCGCAATAGAGCGGCGCATCTGCCATCAGGTCTTCGTACCAGAGGTCCCTGCCTTCTACCATGGGGACATCGATTCCCGTTCTCTTGACCACGATCTGCTGCTCGATGGAGGGGCATTCCGCGATCGCCTTGTCGGCGTTGCCCTTCTGGGGAACGGCCTTGGCACCGCGATAGGTACCGTCACAGGTAATGAGCAGTTTCGCGCCGCAGTCGTTGATACGGTCTCTCAGGGCCTCTGCGGAAAATCCACCGAATACGATTGAGTGCACGGCACCGATCCGGGTGCAGGCCATCATGGTGATGACCAGTTCCGGAATCATGGGCAGATAGATCGACACACGGTCACCTTTGGTGATGCCCAGTTTTTTCAGGACATTGGCGAACTTGTTGACTTCGCGGTACATGTCAAAATAGGTGAATGTCTTCCAGTCGCTGGGATCGTTACCTTCAAAGATGATGGCGGCCTTGTTTTTCTTTGTTGCCAGGTGACGGTCGAGGCAGTTGTAACTCACATTCAGTTTTCCACCTTCAAACCATTTTACATGAATATCATCGCCTTCAAAGGTCCAGTCGCTTACCTTGTTGTTGTCGAAAGGTTTGAACCAGTCCAGACGGGTCTCTGCCTCACGTGCCCAGAAGGCATCGGGTGTTTCGATCGATTCTTTGTAAAGTTTTTCATACTCTTCTCTGCTTTTGATGTAGGATTTCTCCCTTACATGATCGGGTACGGGAAATACCTTGTCATAAAAGTCTTGTTCGTTTGCAGCCATGTCTCTTGTCCTCCTTCAAAGTATCTTTAGCTTTTTTATTAATTCCAGATTGTAATCACAGGCAACAGGCAGCTTAGTCGCCGCAATAAACCTGCACACGCGCACGGCACATATCTTGTGGTCGGCCCGCCATACCTCCTTTCCGCCAATGGTCTTTCTTGAAACACTCAACAATTTCCCATCCCGGATTTAAAATGCATTCCATTTGTAACATGATGTCCCTTAATGCTGAGTCACGTCTGTCGGACGATTCTCCGCCTTCAAACGTGGCTCAGCATCAGGAATTGAAGGTAGTAGATGACAGAAAAGAATTTTTAAGACGTTCCGTGCATAAAAAAAAGGAAAAGGGACATCAGTTCGTAAAGGTACGGAAGAGAGGCAAAAGACGAATCATAGTATCTCTCTGCTGATAATCCTCGTTTGCATGGTATATGCAAATCGATAAGTGGGCAAGCCAAACCGCTTTCTTTGAATGATCGTGAAGCGGGGACTGGAATATCTTTCTGAAGGAATATCGCCGCGCTGCGAGAAATGGACTTTCAAGAGGTCACAATTTCTCCCCGCCCTTTCGTCGGCCTATTTCAAGCCGCTACTACCCGTTCTGAAAAACCGTGTGTGTAAGCATATGGCAAAGATCGTCCGATCACTATGTGTCTCTCCCCGGCATGAGGAGAAGCATGTCTTACTTATCTCACCGCCATGAATTTGCAATCAGGAAATCCATTATTTCAAGGGGTGAAATAACCTTAGATGCCTATGGGGAAATGGAGGAGGCATCACGGATTCAGCGGGATAATCAACGATAAAGACTACCTGCTGGACATTTCTATTCTCGCCCGCCTGTCATGAATGTGAACGGATTGGGAATCATTCAATACCGGAATCGAAGCCATTGACTGCCTATCTCGCATTCGAGGCAGCGGCACATCTGACCTCTCCTCTTGAAAAATAAGGCTTGACTTAACTACCTATTACCTTTAGCATTTGGAATTCATGTTCGGATACGGCAGAGGGCATTATAATAAGTTGGATAGAAACATTTTGAAGTGCAGAGCAGACCGCCGCGTTTCTTTGGAGTGTTGGCGGTCTTTTTCTTTCTGTCAGTGCAGCAACCCAACTGACACATGTTCCAGGAAAGGAGGGTGGCACTGTGGCGGAAGGAACGGTAAAGTGGTTTGATGACCGAAAGGGTTTCGGATTTATCACCGATGACCGGGGTGATGGTGTATTCATTCATCACAGCTCGATCGAGGGACAGGGTTTCAAAACGTTAAACGAGAATCAGCGCGTGAGTTTCGATATTGAAGAAGGCAAGAAGGGGCCCATGGCCGTAAACGCAAAGATTCTGTAGTCATTATTTTGGACCGAAGGGTGCACGTGTATGAAAAGTAGTACGGTGCACTTTTTTTTCATTTGACCGGTTCTCCGGGACAGATGAACGACAGCGAAAGGAGGGGCATTATGGCACGGCCCAAACAATCCTTCCAAAAACGGGAAAAGGAGCGGACCCGCCAGAAAAAACGGGAGAGAAAGGAAGGACGGTCATCACAGGGCTGTTGCAGCAAAGCGTCTTGGAATAAAAGATCTTGATGCTTATGTAATTGAGATTGAAGAAGATATTGAACTGGGTCTTGAAAAAACAGCTCGAGAAATGAATTTA
>CAYTUH010000251.1:0-1361 GCA_964441165.1 uncultured Syntrophaceae bacterium | reverse complement strand
AGGAAGCCCGGAGATTGGAGGCGAAGCAACGAAAAGCGGAGATCCCATCACATTCAGTTGACACAGATCCTGATCTTGCAGGCATCAAGCCGGGACCGCAACCCCTCCCCGAGCAATGGAATGACGTTCGGGATCCCGACGAAAGCGCGCGGCACCACGACGAGTGACCGATGCATCGGAAAGAAGGACCTTAAAAAAGGAGAAATACTATGCAGAATAAATTGTATGTGGGCAATTTGAACTATTCCGTCACCACGGAAGACCTCCAGGGCTTATTCTCTGAATACGGCGAAATAACGGAGGTCAAAGTCATCGAAGGCAAAGGATTCGGGTTTGTGGAAATGGCCACACAGGCAGCAGCGGAAAATGCAAAAAAGGAGCTTGACGGCTCCCAGCTTAAAGGCAGAACATTGAAAGTCAATGATGCACGTCCGCCAAGCAAGCAGAAGCGGGGCGGATACCGTCGTTAACGAACGCCCCCGCAGAAAGCTGCGGGGCATCAACAACTCCTAATCGGCACTTTTCTCGCAGCAAGCTGCGGGGAATTAGACCCGAAGAGAGATTAAAGACTCATCCTGCGAATCATCCATCAGGGACGCCGGGAACGGCCTGTGCCACCGGCGCCCCTCAAAGGCCCACACAGAGATGATGCGCGGCATGCGCTCCCCCCTTTTTTCCCGAGGGATCGGGTCACCGCCGTTGCTTCGGTCCGGTGGGCATGCTGCTCCACTTAGGCATTGTAAAGGTCATCCCGGTGGTCCGACGCAGGTCATCAAGCATTGCATCCACCCTCATGGCTCCGCATGCTCACACTGCCATGACGGCAACCGTTACGTCTTGATCGCCTTTATAATTTCCTCTATATCGGGCAGCTCTCCGAGCGGATATACCTTCCTGAAGAAGACCCTGCCCTCTTCGTCAACGAGGAGAGCAGCTCTTTCGGAAACCCCCTCTGCAGCCCTGAAAAGTCCCAATCCGGCGGCAACGCCGCCATGGGGCCAGAAGTCCGAGAGGAGTCCACGCTGATACCGACGGCAAGAGTGTGCAATCTTTCGAAATGCTCCCGGTTTCGTTCCAGGTCGTTCATCTGGGCCGCGCAGATATCCGTCCAGGCAAGGGGGTGAAAAGAGAGAAGCACTTTGGTGCCCTTGCATGCGGACAGGCGGAAGTCTTCACCCCTATGATCCTTCAGCACAAAATCCTCCGCCTTGCTTCCCACCTCGCCTACCCTTTGCTCTTTCATCCCGTTCCTCCTTTCTCGATGTTCAGACAATGTGCGCACTTTTCAATGACTCGTTACGCTGTCTTGAAAATGGCCTGTCAGCAGGCGTTGATCTTTTTCATGACGTTGGACCACCCCT
>CAYTUH010000250.1:2482-4667 GCA_964441165.1 uncultured Syntrophaceae bacterium | reverse complement strand
GCCTCACAAATCTGTGCTGCGGTGCCGTCCCAGTATGTGTCACCGATCTCCGTTCCGTTGAGGGAGACCAGAACATGGTGATCGGGATTGTCCTGTGTATCGGAACCCCCCTGGAATGAGAGGCGGATTGTCGCATCGCCGCCGTCCGCCTCCGGTGCGGGAAGAGTAAACCCGTGGGTTATCCGGGCCGGTGCCGTGAGTTTTTCCCAGAACCAGTAATCCGCGTCGGGGGCCCCCGGCGTCCGGGGCCACATGGTATGATTTTCCTCGATATGAAGGGTGTCGGGGAAAGAATCAACCGGAATTCCATTCCCCGTGACCCTTCCGTCATGGAGGGTGAGCCAGTAGACATTGGTGTCCGTAAACTCCGTATCCAGCCCTTCACCGTAAAATTCGACGTAATCACCCGGTCCGAAATCCCCGCTTCCCGAAACAATCCTGAGGGCGTATTCAGTTCCGTTCCGGTAAAGACGGAACGTGCCGGTGCCGATCAGGGCCTTATCCATGCCGGCTGTCACCAGTTCCTCATAGGAGACCCGGTAGAGACCGTCCCGCCGTACCGTCATTTTTACGCCTTCCATGGTCCATGGCGTTGACGGAGCGCTTGTTTTCAGGGCCGTTCCCGGCGATGAGAGGGTGGCTTCATTTTCACCGTCGATCCCCTTTGTCCCTCGGTCCGACAGGGTTGCCGGTGCGGTGTCGTCAAAGCGGATGGTACAGCCTATGCGGGGATAGTAATATAATACGTCCTCCGCGGGATTCCACTGGAAGGGCGTGACGGTAAGACGTGCCACCGTCTTTGTGCCGATGAATTCGCGGGGACCGAGTTGTACCAGGGAATCGAGGGCGGGATACAAAGCGGACTCCCCGTATATGGATTCATTTCTGGCGGCGGTACCTTCCGTCTCGTTCCGTGGAGCAAGTGGCCAGACCCGGCAGCCATCGAAAATCCGGGGAATCCCGGGAACAACGTCAAGGGTCATGGTGCCGGCGGGCGGCACGGGAACCAGCATACCCGTGCGCGGCAGTGCGGGATTTCCCGCTTCCGGCGACAGGGGCCACCCGTCGATCAGGATTTTCCGGTATGTCCCGTCCGGTCTCTCGATGTCTTCTGTCCGAAACGGGGGGGTGGTAATCTCCAGGGTAAGATAATCGTCTCCGGAGGAAAGGACCGCTATGGAAGATCCCGCCGTTTCTGCCCGCGAAGCGGTTGAGGGAACACAGAGGAGTGCAATGAGGGTCCCCAGTATGAGAAAAAGATTCAACCGTGCCGATGTCTGTTTCATTATCCGAGCTGCTGCATGCCGGTCTGCGGGGGCGGCAACGTCCCGTTCCGGGAAAAGATTCCTTTGCATCTAATGCATGGTGGAGATAAAGCAGGAATCTCCATCGTCGACGCCGTCGGTCAGGACGGGACCATGAACGGTGGTAGTGATTCCATAGGTGTCGATATCCTCAAGCGTGTACCAGTAGCGCGTCGTGGCATCGACGTCGACGTCTTCATAGAGATAACAGGCGCCCTGGATATCGCTTCCTTCTCCCGGGATGAGCGCGTCGGTCAGCTTGATGTAGGGGCCTTCTTTCCGTTCGGCCCGGTAGAGGTAGAACCCGGCGTTCAGGACCTCCGTGGCCGTCTCCCACTCCACCAGGATGGAATCGCCCCCGTCGGAACGGACGGCGGTGAAAGAGATCAGGTCGATCACCAGCGGATCGGGACCGCTCTGGGCGCCGCCGAGGATAAACTCCGTGCCGGCGAGACCCGTCTTGGTCAGGGTGTCCGTCGTGGTATTCAGTGTCGCCCCCAGTGCCTTCCAGATGACGTCGCAATTGGCGTAGCGGTAGGCGAGCTTCAGGGTGCTTTCGTCATCGATCCCCGTGTGGCCGGTATAGGTATAGGCGACGGTATAGGTGGGGCTTGTGCCGCCGGTGACGAAGACGCCCCAGTACCGGAGCGGATCGAGAGAGTAGCCGTCGCCCCATGCAAGGGGTGGTGCCCACGTGCTCGTTGGCTCATCGACGCGGTAGAGGTGGATACCCGAGGTGGTAGCGCTCCAGGTGCCGCCATCGCCGGTAACCGTCATGGAGTCGCCCTCCGGCGTGTAGGTGAGCGTGGCCGAATAGTCTGCCGCCGTTGCCGTGCCGGCGTAATCATGTGCGCTCTCGTCACCGATAGGGGCAAAGGAGC
>CAYTUH010000250.1:0-2472 GCA_964441165.1 uncultured Syntrophaceae bacterium | reverse complement strand
TTGGCGGTCGTACCGGTATTCGTGTTGCTGGAGGAATCGGTGCAACTCGCACCGCCGTCCTCGTCGAATTTCCAATATGCTGAGAGGTCTGACCAGCTTAAGTGAACGCTGGTGATCTTGCTGCACATCCCGTCTCGAACCTGTGTCTGCGTGAGTGCGACTCCGTTCCAGATCTTCACTTCGTCAACTGTTCCTGTAAAATAATAGGTCGTTACGCCCTGATCCCCACGTCCGATATATAATGCCGTGGCATTCGTCGGTGGTGCATTCACCGAGGCAGTGCCGTCCGAGACACCGTTGATATAGAGGGTCAGTGTCCCCGGGTCACTCCCGCCGTTGTCGAAGGTGACGGCAATATGATAGAAACCGCAGGCTGTAAGCGTCGACGTACTCGTGTATTGCGACGCCCCGTTGTAATATACCTCGACCTGGTTTCCGTTAAGAAAGAGACTTGCACCGTTTCCCTTGGAGATCAGTCCCTGAATTCCGGAAACAGACCCCGGCCGGATCCAGCACTCCATGGACCAGGTATTTGACAGATCCAGACTGTTGTCATCGGACACGTTCACATAATTGCTGTTGGTACTGTCGAAGAAGAGGGCATTGTCCGGACCCGGTGTCTCGCCGGGACTCTGAGGAGATTCCGTCGTGCAGGGATACTGGGAGAAGGTGTTGAGGCTGTTGAGGTCGATTCCGAGGAGATAGCCGCTGGTGGCGAGACTCACCGTTCCGTCGGACTTGTGACGGAGCGAGGCGTTATAAGTGGTGCTCGCCGTCAGGCTCGATGTGAGGGCCGTCGAAGCGCCGCTCCCGTAGGAACCGCCGGCGTAGGACCGTTTCTGGTTAACCCCGTCGAGCGCGGCGTTATCGACATACAGGTCATATTCCGCCGGCGGGTTGCTCAGATTGGCGGTGGTGAGTCCTTCGTAGACGGCGTGGAGAAAGAGACTGGTATTGTTTGCGGGCGTGATGGTGCTCTTCGTCACCGCCGCGGTCTCGGAGCTGTTGGTGGTGGTGACGCCCGTATCGAACTCCTCGAAGGTGTCGAAGCTGACGTTGCTGTTGGCCAGGGCCACGGCAACGATGTTGATATAATTCGTCCCTATCTGGGTACCGTTCGACGATTTGTGGGCCACCCTGAAATCGTAGTTGCCCGACGAGAGGCCCTTGACCACCCCGTTCAGGCAGACGGCGCCGAGTTTGCTGGTTCCCGACATGGTGCGCGCGATCTCAAGCCCCACGGGTGTCCAGGTGCTGCCGCTGTTAAGTTTGTATTCGAGGCGCCAGACGCCGGTGGTGTTCCCGGCCGCGGAAGATGAGTTCAGCGAGGCGCTCACGTAAAAATCACCGGTGGCGCCGAGGGCCAGCGATGTTATGGTTGTTCCGGTGACGCCGGAAAAGGTGGTACTCGTGGTGGTCTGTTCGGTATTCTGGGTGGCGCTGCCGCTGTTCATGGTGTAACTGCTGGTGGCCGTCACCAGGGGTATGGCCACGATGGTGCCCGTGGTGGTCAGTGTGGCGGTCTTTCCCGCCTCCACCTTATGCTGGAGCGAAAAAGCGGGGGTTCCCGACGCGGCGTAATTGAAAAGGTAGACCAGCTGTGCCAGGCCGTGGTCGTTCGAGCCCTGGGTGTAGCGGCCGAAGTTGGCGTTCGTGGTGGTGGTACCGTCGCTCAACCGGAACTTCGGTATCTGGACGGTCGTCGAATTCATGGAGAATGCAGCCACTACGAGGACCTTTCCGGCGGCATTAAGGGTGACAGCCGGTGTGGTGACCACATTCTGAAACACGGAGTTGTTGGTCGTCGATACGCCGCCTGCGCCCGTGGCGGCCGATTGAGCGGCCAGGGTGTCGGCGAGGGCTGCCGATGTGGGGCTCATGGACAAGATGAGGATTGCAAGGAAAAGGGCCGTCTTTCTGAAAAAGAATGTCATAATTTTCGCCTCTCCGTTTGTGGGTTGGGGAAAAACGGAAAAATAGTATACCAATAAGGCGTTCAGGGTCAAATAATAAAATCTTCCTTGAAAAACAGCTGATTCGAAGATTTCTGCCTCTCTTTCTGCTTGACACCTCTGCGATGGAGCCGTTACATAGTCAGGAATATTATTTTCAGAGGAGTTATCTATGGATGCACGGATAGGAATTGGAATCGTGGGATTCGGAAATATCGGACGTGCCGTGGAGATGGCAGTGGCGCAGAACCCTGACATGGCGGTGGCGGGCATATTTACGCGAAGGGATCCCGGCAGCGTGGTTCCAAAGTATGATACATCGAAGGTCTATGACATTGCTTCGGCGGAAGCCTTCAGGGACCAAATCGACGTGGCCGTTCTTTGCGGGGGGTCCGCCACGGACCTGCCGGAACAGGGGCCCTTTTTTGCATCGATCTTCAATACCGTCGACAGCTTCGACACCCATGCACGGATTCCGGAATATTTTGCCTCCGTCGACAGAGCCGCGAAACAGGCCGGT
>CAYTUH010000249.1:918-4679 GCA_964441165.1 uncultured Syntrophaceae bacterium | reverse complement strand
ATGGCCGTCGCAACAGAACTGCTCACCGCACCCATCAGGAACTTGACGTCATCCACTTCGATGAGCCGCCGTGCACGCCGGGCCGCTGCATCGGGATTTGTTTCGGAATCCGCGGTAATCAGTGTTACGGGGCGTCCCAGAATCTCTCCGTCGTACTCATCCAGGGCCATCTGCATGCCGGCTCTTTCAAGCGCGCCATGATCGCCGTAGTTCCCGGAAACAGGACTGACCAGTCCGATCCTGATGGGATCTGCCGCTAAGGCGGGAGATGCGATCATTCCCGCAAAAATTAATGTGACCATTACGAACAACCATCTGCTTCTTAATGTCATACCAGTTCCTCCTGTAGGATTTAAAAGTTTCTTTTCAAATAAAGAAACGTTTTTTTCACAGCACGCAGGAAGTGTGGGAACGCCTTTGCTTCATCCTCTATCTGTCGCATTCGCACCTTCTTCCCCGATACTGTGTACATCGCCGGTGAAATGATTTTCCGGTATATCGGGAGTTTTTTATATCGCTGCTTCGCCTGCCGATAACCGCCGATAGATATTGCAATATTGATGCCACGTTGAACCGGTCGTGGTGAGGCAAGGTGGTGTGGGTCAGTGAGTTTCGGTTTAAGTCAATAAATATGAATTTTTATATCACACTGATGAGTGCTGCCGCGGTCACAGATGATTCGTTTGTTGCCCTTTCACCGGAGCGATACTGTGTGCCGGGAGGATACGGTTGTACTTCGGGACAGCGGCGGATCCGATTCCCCTGAGTAGTATCGGCAGGATAGCAGACTTCAACCCAACCCCGTGGATTATCCAGGTACCCTCCGAGCCGCGCTATAACGGCGCGGTATGCGCCAATATGGCGCGCAAGGGCACCATGACTGTCGAACTCTGCACCATGCAGGTGGCGATTCGCCGCCGGGGTAATGTGGTCATGAAGTACCGGTGTTGAAAAAATGCACCACCTGATTCCCGAGGGGATATTGACGCGGTGCAGGCCAACACCCGTGGCGGCGCAAAGTTACCGACAGGATTCAGCAGTGATGCATATATTCATCACTTTTGATCATATTCTCATTTCGTCAATATATACAAAAAGATAAGGTAGATATTTTCTTGGGAGCGGTGCGTTGGTGCACCATTCGGGCGTGAATTCGCGTGCTCCTGCCGCCCTTTTTGTCCCCTTACCGTCGCAGGTATCCTGAATGAATTCGGTGATGGGAGAAAAGGGGCAGGTGGCATTGATTATGCATAGACAAATATTTAACTTAAAAGGGGTTTCCCCTTCCGGAGCACATCGTCATGAATGGCCGTGAACCGGTATATTCTTTACTACGAAAGGTGAATGCTGGCATGTCTTACAAATTCTTACTCCTTGAAAAAGAAGATGGTATCGGGATTCTCTCCGTAAATCGACCTGAATCCCTCAACGCGTTAAATATCGATGTCATGAAAGAGCTGAAAGAGGCGATCGGTACTGTCGCCGGTGATGATGACATACAGGTATTGATCATCACCGGGGTGGGCGATAAATCCTTTGTCGCCTGTGCGGATATCAAGTTCATGCAAAACCTCAATCCTGTTGAGGGACGGGTATGGGGGATGCTGGGACAGAAGGTTTTCAGGGCAATTGAAGAACTGGAAAAGCCCGTCATCGCCGCGGTAAACGGATTCTGCCTGGGTGGCGGCTGTGAACTTGCAATGGCGGCCGACATCAGGCTTGCCTCGGAGAAAGCAAAATTCGGTCAACCCGAGGTGGGGCTGGGAATCACGCCAGGCCATGGCGGAACACAGCGATTACCCCGGCTCGTTGGTGAGGGGAGAGCGATGGAGCTTTGCCTGACGGCACAGATGATAGATGCCCAGGAGGCATATCGCATCGGCCTCGTGAACCATGTCTATCCTGCTGAAGAGCTTCTGGCTGCGGCCAGGGCAATGGCAGGAAGAATCATGAAGAATGCGCCCGTAGCGGTAAAGTATTCCAAGGTGGCCATCAACCGGGGAATGCAAACGGATCTGGATACGGCGATGGCGATCGAAGCCGATCTTTTCGGCTTATGTTTTTCCACCTCCGATCAGAAAGAGGGGATGAAGGCCTTTGTCAACAAGGAAAAGGTAACATTTTCAGGCAAATAAAAAGACGCCGTTGCGACGCCCTGAAAATCACTCGATTTGACGTTGCAGTGATGCGGGGGGAGTGTCAAACAGTACGGGAAACAAGCACATCAAGGAAAGCAGCGCCACCATTCAGGCGCTGCTTTGTTTTACGGAGAGAGGAAACCGCAGGCCGCTCACGGTGGTGTCATGGAAAGCCTTCATCCTGCCGGCCATCGGTGGAAGACTTAAAGGTATGTGGTTATGGATCGTTTTCCATTTTTCTGTTCCATGGGGGCACGTGCCCCGGGTCTGATTACGCCGAATCAGGGCAGAATATTTTTAAGTAATTGTATTCATGAGGAAAGAGGTTTTGCTGCATCCCTGCATCTTCACCGTCTGGCATCAATTATGCTTACCTTCCACCGCACCATGTATTCGCGGCAGACCCGGCGATATTTTTCGGCAACCGGGGAACAGGCTGCGGAACGGAAATAGAAACGATGGAGGACCTCCAATGGAATGGAAAGAGCTGTACAGACAAAAATGCGTGACTGCCGAAGAGGCCGTTTCGCATATCAAATCCGGCGACCGGGTCGTTGTGGGCCATGCAGCGGGTACTCCGGAACTTCTGCTGCGAAAGATGGTTGATAATAAAAAAGCCTATCGGGATGTCGAAATCGTTCACATGGTTGCAATGGGCGAGTCGCTCTACTGCCTGCCGGAAAACAAACCATATTTTACCCATACTTCACTTTTTGCCGGCGCGCAAACGGGACGGGCAATTATCGAAGGGAGGGCACTCTTCACTGCTGCTCACAACAGTGAAATCCCCCGGCTCTTCACTGACCGGATCCTGCCTGTCGACGTCACCCTCTGCATGCTCTCCCTCCCGGATGAGCATGGATACTGCTCCTTCGGAGTCTCGGTAGATTATACCAAGCCGGCGGCGGAATCCTCGAAGCTTGTTATTGCGGAGGTAACACCGCACATGCCCCGGACAATGGGCGATTCTTTTATTCATGTATCGAAAATTGATTATATTGTAGAATGCACTTCTGCCCCGATAATCTTGAATCCACCCGTCATAACCCCGACCGACAAGGCGATCGGGGGTTATTGCGCAGAACTGATCAACGATGGCGATTGCCTGCAACTCGGTATCGGCGCGCTTCCCGACTCCGTCCTCGGTTTTCTGAAGGACAAGAAGGATCTGGGAATACATACGGAAATGTTTTCCGACGGCGTGGTTGATCTGGTCGAAGACGGTGTCATAACCTGCGCAAGAAAAAATTTCCATCGCGGACGGCTGGTGGCGACCTTCTTGATGGGAACGGAAAAGCTCTACCGCTTTGTCAATGATAATCCCGCCGTGGCGGTATTCCCGGTGGACTATACGAATCTTCCCGAGATCATATCTGAAAACGACAACATGGTTTCAATAAACTCAGCCTTGCAGATCGATTTTACGGGACAGGTTGCATCAGACACCATCGGATACATGCAATACAGCGGTATCGGAGGGCAGGCCGACTTCGTCCGCGGCGCGTCGAGGTCGAAGGGCGGGCGATCCATCCTCGCCTTTCATTCCACTGCGGTGGGAGGGTCGATATCAAGGATTGCAGCCCATCTTGATGAAGGTGCCTGCGTCTGTACCAACAGGGCGGA
>CAYTUH010000249.1:0-908 GCA_964441165.1 uncultured Syntrophaceae bacterium | reverse complement strand
TCCACTATATCGTGACGGAATACGGCATTGCCGACCTGCGAGGAAAGTCCGTCCATGAAAGGGCGAAGGCCCTTATTGCCATTGCCCATCCCGATTTCAGAGATGAGCTCCGATGGAAATTCGCTAAGTATTATCGATAAGGGACGTTCCCGAGACGGAATCGGAGACAGGGCGTACACAATAAGTTTCCTGCTCTGCCCGAGGCATCGCCGGACTGTCCACTCCGCAATCGGGCAACTACATCGGGACGATAGCTATTATGAATCCCGCCGGTGATTTTTCTGCAGTTTGCGGGTGATAGTGGTGTGGTCGATACCGAGGACCGCCGCCGCCTTGCGGGCACTTCCATATTTCCTGATGGCGTTTTCTATGATCAGGATCTCTTCCCGGGCGATATGTTCCTTCAGTGTCAGGCCGGGTTCGATGTCGGGAATCCCCTTTGGACTTCCCATTATCTCGAGGGGAAGATCCTGGAGGCCAATCTGCTGGTTTTCCGTGACCACGGTCAGCCGTTCTATCACGTTGGCAAGTTCCCTCACATTGCCGGGCCATGAATAGGCAAGCAATGAATTCATCGCCTCGTTGGTGATCGTCTTCCTCTTTTTGTATTTTTGATTGAAATAGTGGATGAAAAAGGTGATGAGATAGGGGATGTCATCCTGTCTTTCCCTCAGGGGGGGGATGCAGACGGATACCACATTCAGCCGATAGTACAAATCGGCCCGGAACTGATTCCGGGCGACCATTTCTTTCAAGTCCTGATTCGTGGCACAGATCACCCGGACATCAACCTTTTTGGGAACCGTGCCCCCGATGCGGGTTATTTCGAAATTCTGCAAGGCCCGGAGCAGTTTCGGCTGCAGCGACGGGGGGAGTAATTCTATTTAATCCAGAAAGATCGTGCCGCC
>CAYTUH010000248.1:4264-4684 GCA_964441165.1 uncultured Syntrophaceae bacterium | reverse complement strand
CTTAAAGGGGGTGGCTAGACTCGACTACCCGACCATCGGCGGTTTTCTCGGGGATCCGCAATCCCCAATCTTAATTATGTTTTATATTTCATTATCCACTTTCCAACCTGCGCAGATGCCCTTCCACCGTGTTGGAACGCTACCTAGAGATACGCATTTCAATCACCTTAGTTCCTCTTAGTATATAATTAATATCTTTCATGTTTCCTAGCACTATAAGGGGTTTGAGAATAAAAACTCTATTACCAGGATGTCGAACAAGAGAACAGACCATACTGGGAAACGGCCTGGTAATAGACTATCATCGTGATCGTATCTTTAATTCAATGATGCGTGATTGTATTGTTGCTTCAGATATCATACTTTCATCTTATCCACGAATGAAGGGCATTTGGTAGCCACTTCCTTCGCCCTCATACT
>CAYTUH010000248.1:0-4254 GCA_964441165.1 uncultured Syntrophaceae bacterium | reverse complement strand
CGATGAATACTTGCTTATTGTAGCACCAGCACCCATCGACAATTTTTATTTCATTCTTTGCTATCTGTTCTATGCTGTCGTCCGTAGCGAAGTTACACCGAACACAACTCTTCTTCATATTTACACCATTGTTTTTTTGTATATTTAAATGTTCTTATCTTCCTCATCTATCTCAAACACCAAATCCATAGTGATCTTGTTGTAGTCGCCAACAGCGTCTTTGACTATCTGATAACATTGACCTTCAATGTCTGATGCTTCATTCTCCGAATCTGCTTCGAAATTTATTTCCATTTTAAACCAGGGCATATTATCACCTTAAAATAAAAGGTTTAAAGATAGCCAATGTTGCTATCCTTCTTCTTTCCTGACACGTTCTTCAGTTCCTGCTCAAGCATGGACATTACCAGATTTGCTTCGGGATCGTCCTTAATATCGGGATTGCTCTTTACAGAATGAATCACCGAATGCCCTAAGCGTTCCATGAATTCCTGGGGAGGAAAATCATACAGCATTCCAATAGTCATTATCACCATTGGCATCATTTCGTCACCAAGAGCCGATTGTAGTCCTTTTAGGATTGCCAGGACTTCTTCCTCAGTTCTATGCAAATCTCCAAGTCTGTCGTTTGACTTCATATTAATCACATTGCGGCCTCTTTTTTCTGCTGCCCATTTTCAGTTTTTTCTATTTCGCATTGAAATACGAAATCTTGAACGATCGCTATATCCCCCTCTTTTTTATCGCCTTTCTGATATTCTCCTTTTCCGGTCTTGTGCTGCTCCGGAAGATATTCGACGAGATCACCAGAATATCCGACAACCTCTACGATACCGTCGACAGCCAGTTCCTCGCCATAACAGCCGAAAAGGAGGAGGACGAACTGCGGAACATCGCGCAGTCCTTTGCGGCCATAGGAAGCCAGTTCAGGACAACCTTCGGACAGCTTGAACGAAAGATGTCGGAAGTGTCGGTACTGAAGGAACTGTCCGATCTCTGTTACGTGACCTTTGACCAGGAAGAACTCCTTTACGTGACACTCGAACGGTCACTGAAACTGGCGAATGCCAACATCGGTTCCGTCTTGATACTGGAGCGGCCCCGGAAGGATACCTTTATCGTGAAGGCCACCATTGGTCTTGGAGACATCGTCAAAATCGGCGACCGGATCGATTTTTCGACGAGTATCGCCAAATATGCCGTGATCAATAAATCAAATCTTGTCGTCGAAAACATTGAAACCGATACACGTTTCGGGAGAGAAAACCGTCCGCACTATGCCACCAAATCCTTTGTGTGCCTGCCGATCAAGACGATAAAGGACATCGTGGGCGTCGTCACCATTTCCCGCAAGGATAACGAAAAGCCACTGACCCACGAAGATGTGGAGGCGCTGACAACCCTCTTGAGCAATGCCGCATTTACCTACGAAAACCTTCGGCTCCTGAAGGAGCGGGAGGAAGAGGCGGTACGTCTCTCATCGATGGAAAAGGCCCTCAAGGTCATAAATTCGAGTTACAAGGAAAGTGAACTGCTCCAGGCGCTGTTGAATGAGACGAGGTTGCTGGTTCCTTTCGAACTTGCCGTCATCATGACGCGCGATGAAGGGAAACCCGATCACTTGATCGTCTTCGATTTCCTTACTGGTGGCAAAAACATACTTCTTTCGAAAGGGACCTCCTATCCCTACAAGAGCCCCCTTATCGATCAGGTGCTCAGGCAGGAGTCGATTGTGATTGTCGATAAAATGGAGAACTTTCCGATTGAGATGGACGACAGCGTTTTTGCCGATCAAGCATCATGTCTCTTTGCTCCCCTGAAGATGAAGGGATCGGTGATCGGAATACTGGTTCTTTGTGCCCCGGATCCGGAAGCGTTCTATGAACTAAAACGATTTATAGAAAGCATGGCCGATGCGATTGCCCTTTCCATCGAGAAACACAAATTGTCGTCGTCTTTCGCCAAAAAGAACCAGGAGATGGAGACGCTCAAACGGATCGGAAGCTTCCTTACCTACTCGACATTCGATATCAGTAAAGTGCTCAATTACACCATGGATATGATCAAAGTGACCATGAACGTCGAGGCGGGTTCACTGCTGCTTTTGAAGGACGATGAGCTTGAGTTTACCGTTGCATTCAATATTGATGTGAATGTGCTCAAGAATTATCGACTTAAACACGGTCAGGGAATCGCCGGTTATGTGGCGGCCCGGGGAGAACCGGTCATCGTCAATGACGTGAAAGACTCCCCCCATTTTTACGGCGAAGTGGACAGGACGACGGGCTTCAAAACCAGGTCCGCCCTTTGTGTGCCGATCATCTCACAAGGGAGGGTCATCGGTGTCATTGAGGTCCTGAACAAGATCAGCGGTGATTTCGACCTTGATGATCAGCAGTTGCTGCAATCGATTGCGTCGTCAGTGACGATCGCACTCGAGAACGCCCGGCTCTACAAGGAAACGGTGAGTATGGCGGAACACGAGAGAGACATTCGCCGGGTATTTCAGAAATTCGTTCCCGAAGAGGTCGTAAACAAGATCATTCACGGGTCGGAGGCGGGTGAGCGAAGAGAAATCGAGGAGCAGAAAATGCTCACCCTGATCAATATCGACATACGGGGATTTTCCGAAATCGCCCAGAACACGGGACCCCGGAAAACCGTGGCCGTCCTGAACCATTTTTTCTCCGTAATGGGGGAAATCGTTTTCAAATATAAGGGGATCGTGGATAAATACCTCGGTGACGGATTCCTTGCAATATTCGGCGCACCCGTATCGAGTGAGAACGATACCGACAATGCCATCCTCGCGGCGCTGGAAATGAAGGAGGCCATCACAGCCGTAAACAAATATTGTCTCGACGCCTTTGGCGTGAGACTGGGTATGGGTGTCAGTATCAATACCGGTGAAGTCGTCGTCGGGAATATCGGCTTTGATAAAAAGATGGACTACACCGTCATAGGCGATCCGGTGAATGCGGTTTTCAGACTGCAATATCTTACGAAATCGATTCCCAACTGTATCCTGATCAGCGAGTATACCCTCAATGCGGCGACGTTACACCTGAATGTTCGTGAAATTCAGGGGGCCTTTGACCGCGGTTCCGCAGGCGTGCAGAAAGTGTACGAGTTAATGGGTGTGATAGAGGACATCGTGGAACAGGAAGAAGCGCAACCGTCCCCGGTTTAACCCGTCAATGCATGCGTCCTTCAGGAAGGTTTCTCTATCCCTGTGTACCGCAGTGATTGTGCCATGGTTCAGGCCGTGATTTTTTTATGACAATGTCAATATTGTGTGCCTCGATGATCCTCTATGAACGTCAAGGAGGTGGTGATGAAGGGAAGATTTGTCGTTGCGGTGATTGTTTGGTCCTGTCTCATTCTTCTGGCTGGTTCCGGAATCGTCTGTTCGCAAGAGACGGATTACCGCCTCGGCTTGCGGGAAAGCATCTCTATCGCGATCAACAAAAGCCTTGCCCTTGATTCCGCCCGGGAGGAGATAAAGGCACTGGAGGCTCTTTCCGGAAAGGCACGGACTGCTTTCTACCCGTCGCTGAGCACCTCATACAGCTATAGGAGGCTGAATGAAACACCGGAGGCGCCGGGAATTGATTTTTCCCTTTCCCCGCCTGTGATGAAACCTTTACAGGTGGGCACCAAGAACAATTATGCCTGGCAATTCCAGCTCAGCCAGCCTCTCTATGCCGGAGGGAAAATAGAAAGCAGTTACGAGATACAGAAGCTCGGGACCAGGATTTCCCGGTACGATGAAAAGACCGCCCTTCAGGATGTGGTGCTGGAGGTGACGGAATCCTATTTCGGCATCCTGAAGTCCGAGAGGATCAGGGAAGTGGCAATGCAGTCACTTGAGCAGCTGGAAGCCCATCGCAACAGGGCACAGAGTTTTTATACAGTAGGGATCATTCCCAAGAATGACCTCCTCTTTGCTGAGCTCGAAGTGGCAAATGGACGACAGTCCCTTGTCCGGGCGGAGAACGCCCTGCAGCTTGCAAAGGCACGGTTCAATACGCTGCTCCGCCGGGATATTGACACCCCGGTTGAAGTCGAGGATATTTTAACCTATGAACCCTATGAACCCGATTTCGATACCTGCCGTGCCCTGGGGCTTGAAAAGAGACCGGAGCTTCACTCCTATGAACACAGGATCGAGCAGACAAGGAAGACAGTGGATTGGACTATTTCAAGAGGGGAAGTATTGACGAAAGAAGATGGTAAAACCAGAATGATTCTGGG
>CAYTUH010000247.1:0-4767 GCA_964441165.1 uncultured Syntrophaceae bacterium | reverse complement strand
ACGTAGATGGGGATTGTCACGGCACCGATGCCGATAATACCCAGATCCGCCGTGACCCATTCGATCCTGTTCTGCGATAAAAGGGCCACCCGGTCTCCCTTTCTCATGCCGAGGCTGTAGAGACCGAGACCCACTTCACGCGCCTGGTCGTAGTACTCCTGCCATGATATGCCCTGCCATACACCATTGAGTCGCTTCTCTACGGCGAGACGGGAACCATACTTCTTCGCCTGATTCCTCAGTATTTGTGCAAGATTGCCTTCCATTCCGGTTTCTCTCCTTTCTTGTGCCGATGCACAGGTCCAAACGGAATTGTCTTGCACACTTATTTCTGTTTGATTCCCATCATTTCACGGGCTTCATCGGGTGTGGCCGGTTCGCGGCTGAAGAATGATGCGATTTTTACGGCCAACTCGACCTGCTCGTAGCTCCCCTTGGCCAGTTCCCCGTTCGGCACACGGGTGTTGTCTTCAAGACCGACCCTCATGTGCCCGCCCATCATGCATGACATCGTGATGGCCGGAATCTGGTCTATGCCGACACCGCAAGTGGTGAAATTGGCATTTTCGGGGATTGCGTTCACCATGGCGACGAAGGACTCGGGCCTGAAGCGCTGTCCGCCCGCGACGCCCCACACGAAGTTGAAGTTCATGGGACTCCCGAAGATGCCCTGCTTTCCAATCAGGAGCGTATTGTCGAGCCCGCCCATGTCGTAACATTCAATTTCGGGCCTGACGCCGTTTTCTTCCATCGCCTTGCCGAAATCCTGGAGCATGAGGAAGGTGTTTTCAAAGACATAGTCGATCAGGACCTGTCCCGAGTTGCGATCGACAATACCGAAGTTCATCGTGTTCGTATTCAGTGATGCCATGGCCGGTTTGACTGCCACAATCTGATCGATCCGCTGTTCCTTGGTGGCACCCATGCCCACGGCAGAGCTCAGGTTGACGATGAGGTTTGGGCACCGCTCCTTGATGGCGTCGTGAGTTGCACGGATACGATCGATGTCAGCCGTCGGCATGCCATCATCGCTTCTGGCATGAACATGCACCATGGCGGCGCCGGCTTCATAACATTTTGCCGATTCTTCTGCGAATTCCTCCGGAGTATGCGGAACGGCGGGATTCTGATTCCTGAATGTCCCGGCCCCTGCAAGGGCGGCGCAAATGATTACCTTGTTTGACATGGTATTCCCCTCCTTATTATAGGTTTATTCCATTATTCCAAGCCCTACAGGGGCTCAAAATGGTCAATATCCAGAATCGTGTTCGTCGTTTCCTCGGCGAATACGGCCTTCACCTTCATACCCGTCTCGACGTCTTCGATAGCCACTCCCTCCACGATATGGGGGAAGGGGGTGTCGGCGCCGTCCAGCTTGATGAGCGCCAGTATATAGGGTGATCTCCTGGGCAGGTGTTTGTCACTGTAATGAACCACCGTATAGTTGGTGATAACGCCTTCGTTTGAAAGTTCGACCCAGTTCTCATCGAGTTTCGAGAGGCATTTTTCGCAGTATTCGCGGGGTGGTATGAACACTTTGTCGCATTTTTCACACTTCACGCCGAGAATTTTGTGTTCGTCACGAAGTGCAATGATGAATTTCGATCCGACTCTCCCGACGAAATACTGGTTGGGAAGGGCCATCTTGCCTTCC
Source organism: uncultured Syntrophaceae bacterium (assembly GCA_964441165.1). Lineage (GTDB taxonomy): Bacteria > Desulfobacterota > Syntrophia > Syntrophales > UBA2210 > CAYTUH01. The sequence goes on along the minus strand of CAYTUH010000247.1, from coordinate 3,113 downwards.
ATTACCTTGCAGTCTTTTGTGATTTCATTTTTGCACACAGCCATGAGTAGTCCTCCTTCAGTCAGCGATCTCGAAATAGAGGAGATCTTTATAGGTGCCCGTTCTTTTCTCAGCCCAGACCGGTCTCACTTTCATGCCCGGCTTTATGTCATTGATATCTTTAGGGTTCAGATCGTGAGCAAAGCTTTCATCCCGCGAACATCCGTCCAGAACCATGAAGAGCGCCGTGTAAGGCGTCTGGCGAATCTTTCCCGTCAGGGGATCGGGACTGGCGTAATGGACGACATCGATGAGTGTGACCGTTGCTTCGGGTCCCACTTCCACAAATCCGTCAGCCCGGACCCTGCAATTGGCGCAGATCTCTCTTGGCGGAACCATCGTTCGGCCGCATTTGGGACAGGTTGAGGCATAGAATTTCCCTTCCTTCAATCCCGTGAACCATCTTCCCATTACGGGCCCGGTCGCATAGCGCTGATTAATGGAGGGTACGCACTTCAGCGAGATTAATTCTTCGCCCTGTGATTCGTCGGCTCCCTCGGCTTCGAACTTGGCAAAGAGTTTTGCCGTCATGCCGGCGACCATGATATCGCCGTCAAGCTTTACCTGTCCCGACGTAAAGGCGGTTGCACCATCGAGTTTGCCCAGGTTCAGGTCTACAAAGACTTTGGCGTCCATAATCATGGTGACGGTACAGTCATCGTCGAGGCCGTCCTTGATCGTGCAGGTATTGTCCTTGACGACGATCGTCCACGCGCCGCCATCGTCACCCGCGAGGTCATAGCCGATCTTGATGTCTACACCGTCGGCCTTGTCGGGCCGGAAGCGTTCGGCCATGGATTCAACGATGCTGCCGGCCCTGATGATGGGCGTGAAAGGACGGAAGGCCTTGGGGAGCACGGTAATAAGTATGGTAAGATCCCCATCAACCTTGAGATTGCCCGACGAAAGGGCTTCACCCGCGTCGATTTTGCCAAGTGTCACTCCCACAAAGGTTTCCGCAGTCGCATTGAGTATGACCGCACAATCGGTCGGTTCGCTGTCGAGCGTTTCAACCTTCAGCGTGCCCTCTTTTATGGTTGCTTTCCAGTATCCACCGCCTTCTCCCGAGACATTGTAGCCGATTACGACATCCACATCCTGTGTTCCCTCGGGAAGAAAACGTTCTTCCATGGTGTTAAATATATCTTCTACTTTTGATCCAAAGTATTCAGCCATTGCCACCCTCCTACCAGTCTAAGTCTTTTTCGAGCATCATGAGGACGGTCCACATGGTTCCGCCGAAGCCCGAAGCAAGCGCGTGTTTGACTTCTTTCTTGATTTGCTGCGGTCCTGCGTCGCCGCGAATCTGCATTGCCGCCTCGGCGGGGCGCAGCATTGCCGTTGCCCCGATGGGATTGCTCGCAATGACACCACCCGAGGGATTTAAGGGGAGTTTTCCGTCAAGATCAAATTCACCATCTTCAAGCAGTTTGATATGCTCGTCTCCTTCGAGAAGCAGGAATTGACGGAGCCAGTCGAGACCCCACCATGCCGACGGATCGTACATTTCGAAAACGTCAAAATATTCAACGGGATCGGTAATGCCGTTGCGGGCGAAGAGTGTCCGCGCAGCATAATGGTGTGTCATTTCAGGCATATCAAGACCGAAACAGTTGAAAGTTTCTTCCCGGTGAGCCGTGATGTGGTCCCGGATCCATACCGGTTTGTCACTCAATTCTTTCGCCTTTTCCTCGGAAGCGAAAATCATGACACAGGCACCATCACTCTGGGAACACATGTGAATCAAGCGTAACTCTCCCACGAGCTGGGGAGACGTATTCATGAGATCTTCCGCCTGATCGTATTCGAGGCCGAAGCGCCGGTGAGCACGGGGATTCAGGCAGGCATGCTTGTCGATCATGATCCGGTATTTCATGGCAGCCCGCTTCGCCCGTTCCTCGCCGAATTCTTCCATCATCATCGTGGCGGTTGTAGCCGTGAGAGCCCCTGTCTGCAGATGACGGAACCAGAGGGGGTCGGCCATGTTGGTGATACCGCCGGTGGTGTGACCTTCCTGGAGTTTTTCCATGCCGATTGCCATGACGACATCATACATGCCGGAAGCGACAAGGTTGTCGGCGGCGCATACAAGGCTGTCGCCGGTGGTGCCGCCGGTGGTGATTCACAACTGTTCCTCTCCGAATGCCCCCGAACCGAGACTGTGCCAGAGATCGGGCTGATCGATCATCTCAAAGACATCCATATTGCCGTGGATGACGCAGTCAATGTCATCGAGGGTAATGTGTGCATCTTCAAGGGCGTACCGTACCGCCTCATTCACCATCTCCACCTGGTTCTGGTCTTCTTTATGACTGGAATATTCGGTCTGGCCGATACCAATTATTCCTACATTTCTGTTTTTCTTTTTACCCATTTCAGCTCCTCCTTATCTTTCCAGCACAAGGACAGTATGAAATTGTCCCGCGCCACCGGTTGTGCTCTGAACAACAGCGCGGCTCACATCAGCTGCCTGGTGTTCGCCGGCTTCGCCTTTGAGCTGGAGCACCGCTTCGGCTGCTCGGTAGAGACCACCTATCATGAGCGGGTTTCCGGCCAGCATACCACCCGACAGGTTCACATTGTATTTTGCCAGGCCTCCTTCATCGATGAACTTTCCGCCTTCTCCGTCGCCGCAGAAGCCGAGTCCTTCGAGCCACATGGGTTGTTGATAGGCATAGCAGTCCATGACTTCAACGAGGTTCACCTCTTTTTTTACATCCTTGATTCCCGCCTTTTTGTAGGCCCGTTCGGCCGCCTTCTTGAGGGCGAAATTGCTTGCCAGGTCCCGGTCACCGAGGAAATAACTGTCCATGCAGGTCCCGAATCCGGTGAGCCAGACGGGGTTGTCGGTGAAGTCTTTTGCCCGCTCTTCCGATGCCAGCAGAAATCCCACTGCACCGTCGGAAACAGGGTAGGCGTGGGTTGTCCTGATGGGATCACAGAGCATGGGGGCATACATCACGTCTCCCAGTTCCAGCAGGTCCTGTGCGTTGGCGTTCGGGTTCCGGGACGCCCACCGGCGTGCCCTGACCACCACCTTGGCCAGCTGTTCATCGGTAATCCCCGATTTTTCC
>CAYTUH010000246.1:0-4768 GCA_964441165.1 uncultured Syntrophaceae bacterium | reverse complement strand
CCTCATACCGGAGGCGTTCCCCCTCCTGGCTCGCAAGGGAAAGTTTACATCGGGCCGGTTTCCCGGCATCGGTCATGAGTCCTAATGCTGTCACGGTAATGGAGCGGAATGATGTCTCAAAGGGCGTCTCCATTGCCTGGTCGGTCAGACGGATTGTTCCCTCTGTGAGGGAGAACGACTCGATCTGGAGGGGGGGAGGGGGTCCTGAAGATGATGTCGGTGCGGGCGCTTTCTCGCCTGACGCGTCGTCATGGTCAGCCGTGCCCAGGTTCATGAGGTTCAGCGAGCCCGTGCGATCACGGACAATATGTACGAAGGGGCCATCGATGCGCACGCTGCCGATCACGAGGGCCTTTTTCAATATCGATCGGGATTCAACATTGACAGAGATTGTCGTTGCCGAGATGAACGTTCCGGGGTCATCCTTTGCCGTAATGTTGAGTCCCCGGAGTGTGGCCGAGAGGGCAAAGGGATTGATCCTGAGCGATTCCAGAGATACGGTGCGGTCGAGAAGGGCGGAGAGTCTCTTCTCCAGAACGGGCCGGGCAATCAGGGGCACCACAAGAAACCCGATCACCGCGTAACAGGCAACACAGACCACCAGCCACAACAATACCTTTCTAAAGAGATTATTCTTCATCGTCCTGAACCGTTTTTGTTCGGGATGACGGAGCGGGAACGGCCTCGCTCATCTTCGCGAGGAACTCTATCATGGTGCATCCCGTGCGTTCCCCCTTTTCACAGGCCCGTCGAAAATCCGCCAGGGCTTTATCCATGTGTCCCGCCCTGAGGTAGGCCTGTCCTCTCCCGGTATAGGCTTCACCATAGTTGGGATCGATATCGATCGCCATGCCGAAATGCTTTGCCGCCGACCGGTATCGTTGTTGCTTGTAATAGGCAATACCCAGAAAACAATGGATTTTCGGGTCCGAAGGATCAAGAGAAATCGCTTTTTTGAAATCATCAACGGCGAGGTCGATCATCGCGGGATCTTCCTGATAGGCAAGCCCCCGGTAATAGTAGAGACGGGCATCGTCGGGATTGAGCTGAATCGCCTGTGAATAGTCCTCGAGGGCCTTGTCGGCGGCGTTCTGCAACGCGTGGGCGTTGCCACGGTGGTAGAAGGCCTTGTCATCATTCGGATTCATGGTGATCACCTTGTCGAAGTCCTCGATGGCTTTATCGTAGTCGCCATTCAGATGATATGCCAGTCCCCGGTTGAAGTAGGCCGTTATCAGATTCGGATTGTCCGTTTCCACCAGGACGTCGCTGACTCTGCTGTAATTCTGGATCGCCCGTTCGTACCGCCCCGTTTCGAGGTGACGGTTGCCCAGATTGAGCATGTCCTTGATATCGATGGATGAATGAGCCCTGTCGCGAGAAGTGGTCGCCTGGTGAATGGTGAACGATTCCTCTGCGGCCTCTCCTGCCGTTGCCCCCTGTTCGAAAGAAAAGATGAACAGCACAATCAGAATCAGCAGAATTCCGGAAGACGAGAGTGAAACCCGATGCAAATTACCCTTTTCAATTTTTGTGCAACCCATGCCAGCCTTTCTAACAGATACGCAGTGCCTTTTCAACGGTTATCATGTCCCGGAAGAAGAAAGTTGCCCCACACCCAGGCATCAGGACGCTGAAACCGGCCCGTTCCCATCCATTTATTCCTCCATAACAACGTCTTTTCCCCGTCAAACCAGTTTTTCTTTGACCACGTCCCCTATATTGTATATGATTCCCCTCTTTTAAGTGCCATATCGCCCGATCGGTCACGGGAGGCGGCCTGACGGCACCAGGATGGAAATCTCTCCTTTTCCCGTCTTCGGTGAGAGCGATAAGGCCCCTGACGGCAGTCGGGGAAGGAGGGTAGACATGATAAAAGAGTTGGTTCAGCGGAACAGGAGCTATCGCCGGTTCGATGAACGTGTACCCGTGGAAAGGGCAACATTGCGGGATCTGGTGGATCTGGCGCGGCTCAGTGCATCCGCCGCGAATCTGCAGCCGCTGAAATATCTCCTTTCCTGCGAACCGGACAGGAATGCCGCCATCTTTTCACACCTCGCCATATGGGCCGGCTATCTTTCGGAATGGTCCGGTCCCGCCGAGGGAGAACGTCCATCCGCCTATATCGTGATGCTGGGCGATACCACCATTGCACAATCCTTTGATTGTGACTGTGGGATAGCCGCCCAGAGCATCCTGATGGGTGCGGCGGAACGTGGCCTTGGGGGATGCCTCTTCTCATCGGTACAGCGGGAAGGGCTGAGAAAGACCTTGCACATTCCCGGTCACTATGAAATTTTGCTTGTGATGGCCCTGGGAACGCCGGCGGAAAGGGTGGTGATTGACCCGGTCGATTCCACCGGAGACATCAGATACTGGCGGGATGATGCGGGGGTTCATCATGTGCCGAAGCGGGCCCTCGATGACGTCATAATCGGAGCGGGATAGGGGACGGTACGGGTCGTGCATAACGGGAACAATCGGCGGAAAGGGACCATGAACGGCGGCGGAATCAGGTACAGAGGAAGGGCGGTATGAGTACGTTTGACACGACGAAACAGAACCTGCTTGAAACCAACAGACAGATACTGGCACTCTTTGATCATGCCCGATCGATTCCGGGGATATCGAAGTTTCCCTTCGATGGATGGGAAAAGGTCGGACATTCCATCGAGGAACAGATCCAGGAAGATACACTGCGTGTGGCCGTGGTCGGCGCCATCAAGTCGGGCAAGAGCACCTTTGCGAACGCCTTTCTCGGAGGCGACTATCTGAAGCGTGGTGCCGGAGTCGTCACGTCGATCGTGACACGGATCAGGAAAAGCTCCCGCTTGAGAGCCGTGCTGGATTTCAAGACCTGGGACGAAGTGAATACGGATATGCAGCAGGCCATGGTGCTCTTTCCCTCACTGGAATGGCATCAGGGCGACAAACCCTTCGATGTGAGGCGCGATGATGATCGGGAGGGCCTGGAGCGGGCGCTGAGAGCCGTGAGCTCGGAAAAACTGATTTCACAGGAAACACTCGACGCGAACAGCGTACTTCTTACCTCCTATCTGCGGGGCTACGACCGTGTCAAGGAGATGCTCTCCTATAACAGGAACCATCGGGAATTTGCGGAAGATGATTTTGCACAGCACAAAGAATTTGTGGGGAATGATTCCCTCGCCGTCTATCTGAAAGATCTTGAACTGCACATCCCCGGCGGGAAAAACCTTGACGACAACGTAGAAATTGCCGACTGCCAGGGAATCGACTCCCTGAATCCCCTCCACCTGGCCATGATCCAGGATTACCTGTTACGGACCCACCTGATTATCTACCTGCTGAGCAGCAGGACGGGCATTCGTCAGGCCGACGTGAAGTTTCTCAAGATCATCAAGACGATGGGCCTTATGGAAAACATCTTCTTTGTCGTAAACTGCGATTTCAACGAGCACGAGAACCTTGACGATCTGCACAAAGTGGTCGAACGAGTGAAGGAAGAAGTCTCGGTGCTCAAGCCCAAACCGAAACTCTACGCCTTTTCAGCCCTCTACAATCTCCTCGGGCAACTGGGGTCCGATGTATCCCCCAAAGACCGGATGCGCATGGACCAGTGGACGCACGAGGAAGTCTTCGTGCAATTTTCCGAGGCCGAGAATGAGCGGTTTCACCGGACCTTCATGGACAAGCTGACGCAGGACCGTTTCTCCCTGCTCCTGAAGAATCACCTTGAACGCGTTTCCATTATGGCGGGAGGGCTTCACGACTGGACCACCATTCACCGCGACATTCTCACAAAGGACAGTGAGAGTGCCCGCGAGGTGCTGAAAAAAATCGAAACGGCCGGGGAGCAGCTCAATCAGCAGAAGGCCCTGATAAAGGATACACTTGATGGAACGGCCCATAAAATGAAACGCGACCTGGGCCGTAACGTTGATCGATTCCTTGACGCGCGCTACGGCGAGATGTCGAAGGACATCTACGGTTTCATCAAAAAATACAGTACCGATACGGAAAAAAGTGAGAGAGATCTTGCCGAATTAGGTTTCTCCACCACGCTCTACATGGTCTTCCAGGATTTTAAACGTGCTCTCGACCGGTTCATGGCCGAGACGATAAATCCCCGGTTGATCGAGTTTATCCGGCAGGAGGAAAAGAAGATCGACGAAAAACTGAACAGGACGGCCGATTCCTATGACACCCTGGTACGGGATGCCTTGCAGAAACATGAAGAAACCCTTCGCAATCTGGACATCATGTCGGTCGTAGAGAGTGCCGGGGAAATGCACTCCATCAACCTGGAGAGTGTAAAACGGCGGGCGCTGCTCAGTGCGCCGCCCCTTGCCTCGACGCTGCACTATACGGCAAAGATACGTACCGAGGCGATCATGCGACTCGGTTTTTACAAGATCGTGAAGCTGATGAAGAAAATGCTCAAGAAGCCGATTCAGAACGAACAGGAGGGGGAAATCTTTGCTCTCAAGGATGGGATAAAGAGGATCAAGCAGGAAACTGAGCGTTCCATCGTCTATCATTTGCAGGATTACAAAGAGAATCTCAAGTTTCAGTATCTCTACAAGCTTGTTGACATCGTTTCGGTGAATCTCCAGGATACGCTTCAGGATCGTTTCAATGTCTTTACCGCCGATATTTCGGAAATGGTCGGCCTCGTCGACACGGAGCAGTCGGCCAAGGAGCAGGCAATCGAGATTTTACAGTCAATGGAAGCTGGCTGCGCGGACCAGCAGGGCAGCAGATCGTTTCCGAACTGGGTTTTGTGGCC
>CAYTUH010000245.1:0-4778 GCA_964441165.1 uncultured Syntrophaceae bacterium | reverse complement strand
AGGGATCGTCATAAAAAATAGTGGACAGGGCTGATGGAATCAAAAGGATACGGTAACGAAGGACATCATGAAATGAAATTCCGTACGCTTCCGCAAATTCTTGCGCTGCAGGCGGAGCGAACGGTACCGGGAAGGGCCGCCATACGGGAAAAAGAGTATGGGATATGGCACACCGTCGATTGGAAAGAATATCTGCAATATACGAAATGGACTGCCCTCGGACTCAAGACACTCGGGATGCGGCGCGGGGAAAACATCGGTATCGTAACGGACAATCACCCCGAGTGGCTCTTCAGTGAACTGGGCGGCCAGGCGATGGGGGCCGTGACGGTGAATCTCTTTACCTCGTCGATAAGCGATGAACTGGCGGGTGCCCTGAACCGGATACAGGCGACCTTTGCCATCGTCCAGGATCAGGAGCAGGTGGACAAGCTGATTGAAAAAAGGGGAAAGCTTTCTCACCTGCGAAAAGTGGTCTATATCGACCGGACCGGAATGCGGGCCTATAGTGATGCTGAGTGGCTGATAAGTTTCAAGGAATTGCTGGAACTCGGACAGAACAGGGAGAAGGAAGAGCCTGAATTGTTCGACGACGAACTCGGCAGGGGTAAGGCCGATGACGTTGCTCTCATGATCATGACATCGGGAACCACGGGAATTGCAAAACTCGCCATGATGACTCATGGAAATTTTACCGCCATGGCATGCAACTGGCTTGAGTCGTCTGCCGTCGGCTCCAATGCCGACTGGCTTTCGATGTCCCCGCCGGCCTGGATCGTCGATCAGATGTGGGGAGTCGGCGTTGCCCTGGTGGGCGGAATGACCATGAATTTTCCCGAAACGCCTGAAACGGTGTCGGAAGATTTTAGAGAACTGGGGCCCAATGCGATTATCACATCATCGCGATTCTGGGAAGATCTGGCATCAACGATCAGGGTGAAAATGAGTGACGCCGGATGGCTCAAGCGGTCGCTTTTTTCCATTGCGGAACAAATAGGCGGAAGGGTGATTGACGGAGAAACGAAAAATGAACCCGTTCCGGTTGTTTTGCGATTGCTTCACTGGCTGTTCAGCGTCGTGGTTTTCCGTTCACTGCTGGACAGGGTCGGTTGTGCCAGACTGACCAATGCCTATACGGGAGGGCATCCCATCAGCCCCGATGTGATTCGATTTTTCCGCCTCATGGGATTAAACCTCAAGCAGTGTTACGGCCTGACCGAATCCTGCGGCATCTTTCAGGTCCAGCCCGACGACGAAGTAATGGCCGAGACGGTGGGAAAATCGATACCGGGTATCAAGGTGAAGATATCCGAGGATCAGGAAGTGCTCATGTCGGGGGGTACCGTCTTCAGAGGATATTATAACGATTATGAGGCGACGGAAGCGGCCTACGACGGCGGATGGCTCAGGACGGGAGATGCGGGCTATATTGACGACAACGGACATCTCGTCATTATCGGCCGTAAAGAAGAGATTATGCGCAACAAGGCCGGTGAGGCCTTCTCGCCCGATTTTATCGAGACGCGCTTGAAATTCAGTCCCTATATAAAGGAGGCCGTGACATTCGGAGAGGCCCGACCCTACATCACCGCCCTTATCAATATTGATATGGGAAACGTGGGCAACTGGGCCGAAGAGCGAATGATCCCCTATACGACTTATACCGATCTCTCTCAGCAGCCCCCGGTGGAGCGGTTGATTGGAGAGGAAATCGAAAAAGTAAATCTGCGGCTCCCCGATGCAATGAAAATTCGCCGGTTCATTCTCCTCTACAAACTGCTCGATGCCGATGACGAAGAGTTGACAAGGACGGGAAAGGTCCGAAGGCGTTTTGTCTACGGCCTTTATATCAAGCTTATCGAAGCCATGTACGGTGATGACGAATCGATCGAAGTAAAGGGCACGGTCCGTTATCGCGACGGGCAGACGAGCACAATCGAGACCACCGTGAGAGTGCAGTCACTTGCATGAGGAATGAGGCAACGCCGATCGGATAACGGTCGGGTATCACACTATTAAAAAAAATGAGGTAGGAACGATGGATTTCTTTATTCAGCTTCTCGTGAACGGGGTCAGTATCGGCTTTCTTTACGGACTCGCTGCAATGGGCTTTGTCATGATCTTTAAATCGTCAAGTGTGCTCAATTTTGCCCACGGGGAGTTGCTTGCCTTTGGTGCATTCATTTTTCTCACCCTTGTCACATGGGCGAAACTGCCTATTATTGCGGCTTTCGTCATTGCCCTGGCAGGGTGTTTCGTGCTGGGGTTCGTCGTCGAACGGCTCTTTCTCCGACCGCTGATCGGCGAGCCGCTCATTTACGTGATCATGTTGACCGTGGGACTGGCGGCGATTTTCAAGGGACTGATGCTGCTGATCTGGGGGGGGAACCTCTACATATATCCCGATTTTCTTCCCGACAGCCTGACGTTCCGCATCGGCGCCATCACCATACCTCCCGTATACGTAACCTCAACGGTGGTAGGACTGCTTTTTCTGCTCCTTTTTGGACTCTTTTTCAAGTATTCGTCACAGGGGATCTACATGCGTTCCGTGGCGGATAATCAAACTGCGGCCCTTTCGCTCGGAGTACACGTGAGACGGGTCTTTGCGCTCTCCTGGGCGATAGCGGCCCTTGTCGCCGGCATGAGCGGTATTGTTCTGGGAATAATAAACGGCATCAATGTCCATGATCTGTCCTCAGTGGGGCTCAAGGTCTTTCCCGTGGTCATCCTCGGAGGCCTTGACAGCATCGGTGGCGCCATTATCGGAGGGCTCATCATCGGTCTGCTTGAGACATTTACGGGCGGGTACCTCTCTCCGTCGCTCCGTGACGTGATACCCTACGTAGTTCTTGTGGGAATACTGTTGATACGGCCCTACGGGCTCTTCGGACTGGTGGAGATAGAGAGAGTTTGAAGTTACAAGTTTGAAGTTACAAGTTTGAAGTTACAAGTTTGAAGTTACAGATTTGGAGAACGTTGCAGATGACAAAAGTGAAGCGGGGACAGCAACAGATGAGAAAGCTCAAATTGCATCCATGCGGGAACTTCAAGGAACGGTACGAGCAGGAGCTTGCCATATTCGAGACCGATTTCGGTCGCATGTGGCTCTGCATCGGGTTGGCCACACTCTTCGGTGCCGTTCCCTTTTTATTCGGTCCCTATATGCTCTACGTCTTCAACATCGTGGCAATTACGGCCATTGCCGCAATAGGATTGAATATTCTCATCGGCTTTACCGGCCAGATTTCTCTCGGACACGGGGCATTTTTCGGTGTCGGTGCCTATGGGGCGGCAATCCTTGCCACCGACCTGAATTTCCCGTTCTTTCTGGCCGTGCCCGCGGCGGGTGTGATAACGGCAATGGTGGGGATGATATTCGGAATTCCCTCGGGTCGTCTGAAAGGACTCTATCTGACCATTGCCACGCTGGCGGGTCAGTTTATCATCGAGTATATCCTTGTGCACTGGGAAAGCCTGACCAAGGGCACCATGGGAATTGTCCTACCGTCTCCCGTCATATTCGGGTATTCGATCGCCGACGAACGAAGTTATTTTTATCTGACCTTCACGAGCCTCGTTCTGATGACATTCATTGCCGTCAATATTATGCGTACGAGATTCGGCAGGGCCTTTATCGCGATTCGAGACAACGACCGTGCCGCGGAAGGCATGGGAATCCCCATTTTCCGCTATAAGATACTCGCATTCGCCATAAGCTCATTCTACGCCGGCTTTGCGGGAGGGCTCTGGGCCTACTACATGACGAGCATTTCGGCGGAGCCCTTTACGCTCGGCCTCTCCGTGGAATATATCGCCATGGTTATTATCGGAGGCATGGGAAGCATCACCGGTTCCATCTTCGGTGCGATCTTTATTACCGGGCTCAACGAGACCCTGCGATGGCTCACGGACATCATAATGAATCTCGAAATGCTGCGAGGAATCGGCCTGACCATCGCGCCCCTGCGGGAACTCGCCTTCGGGGCGGCCATAGTCCTCTTCATCATATTCGAACCCCGCGGTCTTGCCGAAGTCTGGAGGATTATACGTTCGAACTTCCGACTCTGGCCCTTTTCGTATTAGGAAGGGACGAATGAAGATGATACTTATTATCATTATGAAACAGGATGATGGACATGATAGATAATGTAATGCTTCAACTAAATAACATAAGCGTCGTCTATTCCGATGTCATACAGGTGCTCAAGGGTGTCTCGCTGGCGGTGACAAAGAATCATATCGTGTCGCTGCTCGGAAGCAACGGTGCCGGGAAGACGACGACACTGAAGGCAATATCGGGACTGCTGAAACCTGAAAACGGCCAGGTGACGGATGGTTCGATCATCTATGATGGCGGAACAATACAAAATTCCTCGCCGGAGGAAATCACGCGGAAGGGAATCATCCAGGTGCTGGAAGGACGCCAGCCATTCAAGTACCTGACGATAGAGGAGAACCTGAGAGTCGGTACGGCCACGCGCTGGGGAAAGCCATACCGGAAAGATATGGAATTGATCTATGATTATTTCCCGTCCTTAAAAAAGCGGCGCAGGACCCTTGCAGGATACTGCAGCGGGGGGGAACTACAGATGCTGGTGATGGGACGTGCTCTGATGGCACACCCGAAGCTGCTCCTTCTCGATGAACCGTCACTCGGTCTTGCACCGCTGATAGTGAAGGAGATATTCCGTATCATCAAGCGTATCAATGAGGAACAAAGCACCACCATAATCCTGGTGGAGCAGAACGCGAACATGGCCCTTCAGATTGCACAC
>CAYTUH010000244.1:0-4805 GCA_964441165.1 uncultured Syntrophaceae bacterium | reverse complement strand
GTATGGGAAACCGATGTGGCACGATTTGGGATCGACATCTGGATGACCACCAAGGCCGTTACGGGAGGATTCCGGATCAGCCAGTCCAACCTCGGTGTCAAGATTCACGATGCAAAGGACCCGGGGCAGCACCTCGGTCCCATGTTCAGACAGGTGTTGTGGACCGTCTTTACCCTCATGGAGGAAAACGAGAATTACTGGAAAAGTGTCCATGGGAGCGAACCTCTTGAAACAACGGGATTCAAGGGCACCCTCGAGCCGGAGGCCGTGGCGATCGACCTCAACAGACTCGTCGACAACTTCAAGATCGGATTTCAGCAGTTTGCCGTACTCTGGAAGGACATCCTCAGCAAGGACAGCTTCGAAGCCATCAGGCAGTCCTCCGAAATGGACGCCTCTTCATTCCACTTCTCCACCGAAGCATGGGTCCGCATCCTCTATGAACTTGCCGCGCGATTTCACAACTGGAAACAAAATCGTTACAAACTGATCGATCTTATGACACCGCTCTACTACTGCCGTGTCGCATCCTTTGTAAAGGAAAGCTGGGACATGTCATCGTAAGAGGCTGAAACCCTTGTGGAAGCGCAGGCACAGCAGTTCGAGGCACACAAGGATTATCTGCTGAATATCTGGAACGGCGGATAAGAGGACCGTCGGGCATCGGCGCTCCCGGAGAAAAGACTCAGGCGAGGGGGGTGCCTCCGTTCAGCCGCTCATAGACGCGGATATACTCGGCGATCATTTTGCCCAGGTCGTATCGTTCCCTGGCCTCCCTCATGATCCGTCTGATCTGTTTCAACCTTACGGAGGGTGTGTTTTGATGAAACCGGACGCTTTTTTCCAATGCATACCATAATCCCCCCGGATCATAATCCCGGAAGAGGAACCCGTTCCCCACATCCTTCGGTGCACCGCCCGCCTTCAGTCGCAATTCACGAATCTTGTCATGATACCCGCCCGTATCACGATTGGTTGCCGTCGCCCCGAAGAGATTTCCCACCTGGTCAATCTGCCCGCAGGGCTCATAGAGTGACGCACCGAAGACATCGCTGGCCGCTGCGAAACCGAGCATGGAGAGGCGTTCATCAAAATGATGATATGCGATTTTGCCGCCCGAGGCCCAGGCAATCCTCCCGATAACGTCTTCATGGGTCCGGTCACCGCCCACACCGTCCGAAATAACGGCAAATTGAACGTCGCCATGCTCTATCGCAAACCTCAGCAGCACATCTTCAAGTATATCGACACCTTTCTGCAGAGGGTCGAGACGTGAGGGCCAGTAAAAAAGGATCGCGTCGGGGTTTGGGTTCAGCCCCATTTCTTTTTGAAATTCAAGGAGATTATCCCGTTTTGCCGCAATGATGTCCTCCTCGGGACCGTACCTCCTCACAAGGTAGGTACAGTTTTCGGGATACATGGTGTGAGAGGGGGCATTGATGATGGCCAGTGCGGAACCGACATGATATTTTGCCTTTACCTCGTCTCTCACACTCAGGGGAACGACATTCCTGTCGATGAAATAATCGTTCACGATCTCCTCAAGAAAGCGCTGACCCACAAAATTGACCAGAGATGCATTCTTTATTGCCGTGGCCTGGCAGTCAATACACCGCGTTCCCTGATCGTCTGCATAATAAAGATATTCCGACAGTCCGTCCATATCGACTCCGAAGAGCATGTCAAGGGGCACATTGCCGGTAAAGCTGTTATGGACCGTATGAAGAACGGGGATATTTCTCGCCTTGAGGTAGGCCGTAATCACCCCTCCCGCCATCCAGTCATGGCTGTGTACGATGAGTTTGCCCTTGCTGCTTGCTCCCACCGCTTTTACGATGTTGTTCACAACTTCCTTCTGAAACTCGGCGGCATTGAGTTTGGGATTCCCTGCATAGGCACCGGAAAGACCGGCAAAGAAGGCCGAACTGACCAGATGTATTTTCTCGGAACTGATCTTGTACCTGATTTCCCGCCATTGGCTTTCGTTGATGTGGGCTTCCAGCTGAAACCGTTTCTTGAGATTGAGTGTTGCCAGATGGACATCGATGCCCCGTTCGACGAGTCCCTCGCAAAGGGCCGAGACCACCTCACCCAGCCCTCCGCTTTTACCCGATATGTAGGTCGCCAGTGTTCCCATTTCTTCGGGAAGCCTGCCCGTCTCAGGGGTGATGACGAGGAGCGCCGTTCTCTCACGTTTTTTCAGAACCTCGAACCGCCTGAGGGCCGCTTCGAAATAGTCGATTTTCCGGGTCAGCACGTGCGCCGCCTGCGTAATCGAACCGCCATAGGGATTGAAATAGGAATGGACGGCATGGTCCTCGCCCATTCGTTCATGGAGAAAATAGACATGGTCCGATGTCGTAAGGTGCCTCCAGTGGGTCAGCAGTTCGCCGCCCGCCCTTCTGGCATCACTTTCAAGACGTTCGATATCTCTGAAAAGCTCATACTGGGTCAATGTCCCCAGCCATCCGAAGGTGTCCCTGCTCGCGTCGGCCCATGATGAAGTCGCCATGCCGGGAATGTCGATGACGGGACAGTCGGCGTCGTGAAACCGTCCGGCGATGTCGGCGGGGTTCGCCAGGACGACATTTTCATGCCCCGCAAGTGCCTCCGGCAGTCCCCGCCAGAACTCGAAAATCCCTCTGTCTTCCCATATATGCTCGCCGATATGCTCGAAATCGTACCCCAGAAGCACGGCCTCACCATCGATCCGGGAAATACTCGCCGCATACTCCTCAGGCGTAAGAGGCTTTCCCGGAAATCGAAAGGCCACGTCATCACTCAATTCCCTGTTGCGGGGCATCACGACGAGTCGCGACCCCCGCGCCCTGAATACGGCGTTCGGCGACACTGGCTTTTCGGCGGGTAGATACATGTCGTCACGCTTTTCACAGAAAATGGCCCCGTATCCCATATCGGCAACCGTATCGGCGATATGGTTATTGAACATAAGTTCGGTGTTGCGGAAGGATGTGGGCATGATTCCGAAAAGCGAGCGCACACGGTCGCGATGGAGAGAGACCTGGTCTCTGAATTCGCGCTTCCGGGGGTCTTCAAAGAGACCGGTCAGAGAATGGTAATAGGTTTCATCGAGAAACTCCACCTGGTTCCCTTCGGCTCCGGCGTCGTAAAGTCGCTGCAGGGAGGTAATCACCTCGGGCTGAAATCGCTCTGCCTGCTCAAGAAAGGTTCCCGACATGCTGAGAGTAATGCGGAAATCATGATAGGCCGAAATCAGCTCTTTAAACATGGTCAATGCGGGGATATAGCACTTCGCCGATACCTTGGCAAAGACATCCCTGTTCATGTCATCCCAGAGGAGCTTGTCCCTGTCGGGGTGAAGACGACAGGGTTGATGAAGCTGGAAATATATCGTCAGCAATGGCATTTGCAATAATTACCTCATGTATCGGTTTAAGTTACGATCATCTGGTTTTCAGGCAATCCTCCCGCCACAGGCAGTCATGCTCCTCACAGATCTCTTTTGTTCTGAAACAGGGTTCATACCCTTCTTTGATCTGTATTTCGCGGACCACGTCCTGCTTCGAACGGCCGATCCGTGCATCGACGCCCATCCGTTTTGCAATGATCCGCACTTCCTGCATTTTCACGACACACCTTCCTTTCTCCTCTCTTATGCCCAGTGAACCAGCCCGAGTTCCTGATACCTGATCAGGTGCGGGTGGTTCGGAAGCACCCTGACACCATAGACATATCGCCCCGCCCGCTCGGCACGGAATGCACCCCGGTAGATGACCGCCTTTTCCCGGTCGTTCCATCCCACATTCTCCATGGCTACCAGAGAGGGTTTTTCCCTCGAGCCGTTGTCATTGGCGCTCTCAACGACAATTTCAGCCCGTATTTCTTCATCAGTGAGCTTGCCCAGTTCCACGGCTGCTTCCACGATGAATTCCTCTCCCACGTTGAGGGAATCGCCCTGTAATCCCTTGATATTGAGCCATTTGAGATGGACCGTCGAGAACCGTGACGCGATCCGGAGCTTCCAGTCGGCCAGCGCCCTCACCTTCTCATAACCCTTTTCCGAAAGAATCGAGGCCCTGGTCGCAATGGGGCGATACATCTGGTGGTAGTACTCCTCCAACATCCTGTCAGTACTGAATTGAAAGGCAAGAGAGGCCATGGATTCCTTCATCATGGCAATCCATCCCTCGGGAACACCGTCTTCGCGACGCCGGTAATAGTTCGGTATAATTGAGTTTTCGAGTTTATCATAGAGGTCCTGGCTGTCAAGAAGGTCCTGCATCTCACGATTGACATACTCACTTCCGTCGCCGATGCACCATCCGTTGAAGCCGTTGAAGGCTTCATCCCACCAGCCGTCCCGTACGCTGAAATTGAGAACACCGTTGATAATCCCCTTCATTCCACTCGTTCCGCTTGCTTCCTGCGGTCTGAGGGGTGTGTTGAGCCAGACGTCCACTCCCTGCAGGAGAAACTTCGCCGTCTGCATGTCGTAATTCTCAAGGAAGAAGACCCTGTCGATGAATCTCTTTTCCAGCGTATAGCCATAAAGCGTCCGTAAAAGCCTCTTTCCCTCTTCATCGTTCGGATGGGCCTTTCCCGAAAAGAGGAGGAGGGCCCGTTTGTAAGCGGCAAAGCGCCGTGCAAAACCGATCGTCAGAGCATCGGCATCGAGACTCTCCCTTTTTTTCTTTATTATCGACGGCGAAAGACCCTGTTGCTGGAAATCGCTTGTCATTTTGTCCTTGCAGTAATCGAGTGTTCGTTTTTTCAGGACCTGATGGGTCGCCCAGAGTGTAGCGTCGGGAATCCTCTCAACGGTG
>CAYTUH010000243.1:2663-4813 GCA_964441165.1 uncultured Syntrophaceae bacterium | reverse complement strand
GGCTGAATTCGATACGGGAGCAACACTGAACGCCATGATTCTGAGCATTCCCGAGGGTGACGACAAACCCCTTAAATATACCCTCATGTTCTCGATCTGCGACGTCCTCCTGGTCAACAAGATCGACTACCTTGTTCACGAGGACTTCGACCTCGAGGCAATGCGCGAACGGGTACTCAACCTCAATCCCGGCATCACCATCATTGAAACATCCTGTAAAACGGGAGAGGGACTGGACCGGTGGGCCGCGTGGCTCAGGAAACGTATTGCTGCCGCACGCGGGAAAACTCTATAAGACATGAGGGAATGACACCCCGCACCCGGGGGGAAGGATGAGGACAATGGATACCTACGAGGCATTACGCACAATTCTCGATGCACATCCGTCAAGCGCACCCCCATCGGCGTTCTTTGATGAAATTCTCAGGATACTTTTCACGCCGGATGAAGCAGCGCTGGCAACCCACATGTCCTTCGCACCGAAATCAGCGGACAGCATTGCCGCTGCCGCCGGCATCGAGCCCGGCAAGGCCGCGGCGTACCTTGAAGCCATGGCCGACAAGGCGATTATTTTCTGCCGTGACAAAGAGGGGAAACGGTCATACGGGCTTAACCCCACCATTCCGGGCCTGTTCGAATTTCCTTTCATGAAGGACAGCGATACGGGGGATCATGCAGCGTTGGGCAGGCTCTGGGAACAGTATCATCGTGAGGCACTGGGAGCGTCCTTTGCCGACAGCCCGACTTCGCTGGCACGGGTCATCCCCGTCGGCGAGGCTCTGGAATCGACGACACGGGTTCATCCCTACGAAGAAGTGGCGCGACTCATCGAAGAAGCCGAATACATTGCACTCGCCCGGTGTGCCTGTCGGGTCAGTATCGGCGCCTGCGATGCCCCCACCGAGGTCTGCCTTATATTCAACGCACAGGCCCGTTTTCTCGTCCAGCGGTCCTTTGCACGGGAAATAGGTATCGAGGAAGCACGGGACGTTCTCGATCGCTCGGAAAAAGCCGGTCTGGTTCATACCAGCAACAACAGCGCAGACCGTGCCAGTTTCATTTGCAATTGCTGTCGTTGCTGCTGCACCCTTTTACGGGGAAGAACGCAGCTTGACCTGCCCCATGCCTTTGCACCCAGCGGATTTGAAGCACGCATCGACAGCATTGCATGCACCGGATGCGGGATCTGTGCGGAGGGCCGATGTCCCATGGACGCCATTCGCATCGACGATGATACCGCCGTGATCGATGCGGACAGATGCATCGGATGCGGCCTCTGTGTCACCGCATGTCCCGTCGGCGTCCTTTCTCTCGTGAGACGGGATGTGCAACCCGACGTACCGCCGAATCTGCAGGAGATGAGCGTCAGGATCCTCACTGAAAAGGGAAAGCTCAAAGCATTCATGAAGGTGATGAGCACCTGACGGACCGTAAGCGGCACCGGAACCTTCCCCGTTATTATTTCGGTGCCCTTTTTCACTCTCACGCAGGGAGAAACCATGTACGGAAGACTTATTATACTCGCCCTGATAATTCTGGGTATCATCGTTGTGATGGGGTGTTGACCGCGGTCGCTGCCCCCGGGATTGGTCTAATCCCCTCACCTCACTCTCCGGCCATGGAGCCGGTCATGGGGACAGGAATGCCCGGCCGCGGAAGTTTTTTCCACGGCAACACCGTCCTGTCAGGTTCTGCCGGTGTTCTTGCTTTTTCCCCTCCGCTGGGATAAGGAGCCTTTTAATCCTCTCAAAGGAAGTCCGGCATGACGAAAGGCCCCGTCGGGTCAGAAAACAATTCTTCCAGTGCACGGCTCATGTGGAGAATCGGAATCGCCACCTGTTGTCGTATTCTTCTCAACACGGCCCGCCGATTCGTCTATCCCTTCGCACCGGCCCTCAGCAGGGGGCTCGGGGTTCCTCTCACGGCCATCACATCAATTATCGCCATCAATCAGCTGACCGGCGT
Source organism: uncultured Syntrophaceae bacterium (assembly GCA_964441165.1). Taxonomy (GTDB): domain Bacteria; phylum Desulfobacterota; class Syntrophia; order Syntrophales; family UBA2210; genus CAYTUH01. The sequence goes on along the minus strand of CAYTUH010000243.1, from coordinate 2,848 downwards.
CCTCGGCCCCGTTTTCGGCCCCCTGGGGGACCGATGGGGATATCGCATCATGCTGATCTCGGGCATGGGAATGCTGGCGGGAGGAATGCTGGCGGGAGGAATCTTCCCCTTTTACGGCGTGATCGTGATCGCCCTCTTTCTGGCCGGTCTGGCGATGAACGGGCGCGGCGCGAAAACATCTGAAA
>CAYTUH010000243.1:0-2653 GCA_964441165.1 uncultured Syntrophaceae bacterium | reverse complement strand
ATCCCGCGATCCAGGGATACGTGGGCCGGCGGGTCCCCTATCACAGACGGGGATTCGCCATCGGCATCATGGAAGTCTCCTGGGCGGGAAGCACGCTGATCGGCATCCCGCTGGCGGGAGTACTGATCGGATATTTCGGGTGGCGGGCCCCCTTTCTCGTTCTGGGCGGGCTGGCACTCATCGGAATGATCGTCATCAGCGTCATGATTCCCTCCCGGCGGACCCCCGCCGGATCCTCTCAACCGCCGGTCAGCCTTCTCGGCGCATGGGCCATGCTCTGCCGGAAACGCACCTCCTCGGGCATACTGTTTTTCTCATTTCTTGTCAGTGCCGCAAACGATACATTCTTCGTCGTCTACGGTGTATGGCTTGAACATGCCTTCGGCCTGAGCATCGTTGCGCTGGGAAGCACCGCAATCCTCATCGGCATCGCCGAACTCCTGGGAGAAGGAATGACCGCCACATTGGCGGACCGGTTCGGATTAAAAGGGACCGCAGTAGTGGCGCTCGTCCTCTCCATGGCAAGTTACGCCGTCCTCCCCTTTCTCGGGCGAACGATCGGTACGGCATTGATCGCCATTTTTGTTGTCTTTGTCTCCGTGGAATTCTCCATTGTGACGGTCCTTTCCCTGAGCACGGAAATATTACCCCATGCCCGCGCTACCATGATGTCGGGATATATTGGCGCCGCCGGCCTCGGAAGGGTCTGTGGCGCCCTTGTGGGGGGGGTGGTCTGGATTTCGGGAGGAATCGCCGGCATTGCCCTCGTCTCCGCACTCATGAGCGTCCTGGCATTGATCGCTCTCCTGTGGGCCTTGCAGAACTGGAATCCTCTACAGTGAAAGGACGGCAGCGTGATGTCAGGTCCGTTTCCGGGACAGGGCACCAAGAGGGTTTCAAAAAAAATTCTGTCTCCAGGAGAGGGTAAGGGCTTCAAATGGCGGCACGACCTCACCGGACGATATGCCGCCCGGCAAGAAACAGCTCCGTTCCTTAATACCCATCCCCGGCACACTCCCGGTCATAGTTCGCGTATCCCCATTAATTACGAATACTTAGGATGCACCATGGGGCACGTCCCCCTAAAAACGGGCAAGAAGGATGCGGCGCACCGCAAAATTTGAACTCCGCACAATCTCATAAAATATGTACCAGTAAAGACTTCCATAAATGAATTGACAAATCATGGCAAATATTTTACCTTTCTTCATCGCGGCTTTATCTGTGATAGGGGATGAACACGGTAGCTTGCCGTGGGGGAGTGAGTAAGAAACTTCATAGAAAGGAGAGTGTGATATGTTCAAAAGGAGGCATTTTTTTCTTTGCATTATCGTAATCCTGGTCTTGTCGTTCATTTGTATCGGCCCTGCCCTTGGGGCGAAGAAATTCTTCGCCATAGCGACGGGCGGTACCGGGGGCACTTATTACCCCCTCGGTGGCGTGTTGGCACAGGCCCTGTCCAATAAACTGCCTGATATTATCATCACTGCCCAGTCAGGAAACGCATCTGTGGCAAACTGCAACCTGATCGGAGCCCACGAAATTGAATCAGGCTTCGTTCAGAACAATGTGGCCTTTGCGGCTTACAACGGCACGGCACAATTTGAAGGTAAACCCATCAAGAATCTCCGGGCAATCGCATCGCTCTACCCCGAAACGATCCAGATCGTGGCACGAGCCGATGCGGGAGTGAAATCCATCGCGGATATCAAAGGGAAGCGTCTGGTTCCCGGCGACAGGGGAAGCGGCACGGAAGTCGACTGCCTCAATGTCCTCCAGGGTGTGGGACTTACCTACAATGATTTCAGCAACGTCGACTGGCTGAGCTTTAACGGCGCGTCACAGCGTCTGAAGGACAAACAGACAGATGTAACCTTTACGACGGCGGGCTGGCCCACGGCGGCCATAACGGAGCTGGCGACGACGACGGACATCGTCCTCGTGCCGCTCGATGACGCCACCATAGCAAAGCTGATAAAGATGTTCCCCTTCTACGCGAAAGTGGTCATTCCCGGCGGCACTTACAAGGGTGTCGATCAGGATGTTGCCGCCATCACGACCATGGCACAGTGGGTCGTCGATGCAAACGTACCGGCAAGCGTGGTCTACGAGCTGACAAAAGCCCTCTGGGAAAAGGGCAAATTCGTACTCCGTAAATCCGGTGCCGAATCGGCCGAAGCACCCAGCGGCGCGGAGCTGATGGCGAAGGCACACGCAAAGGGAAAAGACGTGACCCTCGAAACGGCCCTTGACGGCGTCGCCATTCCCCTTCATCCGGGCGCAGCTCAATATTACAAAGAGAAGGGTCTCATCAAGTAAAGGGTAAGTTTTCGGCAGAAAGAAACAAATAGGAGGCGGCTGGGCACCGGGGACCATACCGGTGCCCAGTTTTATGAAGAAGATACGCATCATCATCCTTGTTTTTCTTTCGGTTCTTTTCGTGTTGCTCTTTTTTCCTCTCCATGTCCTGCAGATCCAGGCAGTCAAGGAAGGGAAAACGGTTTACATTGAACCAATCACCCGGGGAGACAGGTTTGCAATCGGGTATCTCCACTCGGTGGAACTCTGCCCCGTATGGGATTTTTTCACGGTAGACGAGCAGTATCGCATAGTACTCTCTGAAACGACCTTTTCTTCCTGCAATACGGGACTC
>CAYTUH010000242.1:4586-4817 GCA_964441165.1 uncultured Syntrophaceae bacterium | reverse complement strand
GTAATCGCCTGTCGCTTCATAGGCCCGGGCGCGGCAGCCGCCGCAGACCCTGATAAATTCGCACTTTCCGCATTTTCCTCCGTACCTGCTCAAATCACGCAGATCCTGAAACAGGGGCGACTGGTTCCAGATTTCCCTGAAACTCTGTTCATTCAACTGGCCGCAGTCAATCTCGAGAAAACCGCAAGGCTGAACCTGTCCCCTGTGGGAGATGAAGCAGAAGGAACTCCC
>CAYTUH010000242.1:3946-4573 GCA_964441165.1 uncultured Syntrophaceae bacterium | reverse complement strand
GCATGCAGGGGGTTATCGGTCTGGGCCCCATCTTTCTTCCGCTCTTTTCGCCTCTGGTGGAATATCCGGTAATACTGGGGGGCGCAGGTGGCCTTCAGCTGTACCGGACAGGTCATGCCCTCTTCATAGAACCAGTTCAAGGCCGCTTCGTAATCGGCGGCGGCAATTTCCTGGTCCGCCAGATCGCGCGCACGGCCCGTGGGAACCAGCAGAAAGATATGATGAGCCGCCGCGCCCAGCTCAATGGCCAGATTGAGAATATCCTTGATCTGGTGGAGATTGAGACGGGTAATGGTGGTATTGATCTGGAATTCAACGCCTGCACCTTTGAAATGCTCGATACCCTTGAGGGAACCCTCAAAGGCGCCTGAAACCCCTCTGAACGAATCATGGCTCTTCGCGTCGGGACCGTCGAGGCTGATGCTGATGCGCCGGATACCCGATTCACGGGTTTTTTCGGCAATTTCACCGGTCACCAGCGTCCCGTTCGTCGCCAGCACCATTCGCAATCCCTTTCGATCCCCGTAAGCCGCAATATCAAAGATATCATCTCTCATATAGGGCTCGCCGCCCGTGAGACTGATCACGGGGTTTCCCACCGAAGCAATATCGTCCAGAAGAGAATAA